>JANNWK010000140.1:0-3799 GCA_031408355.1 Myxococcales bacterium | reverse complement strand
CTCCGCCCGGTGGCTACGGTCCGCCTGGTGGTGCTCCGCCCGGTGGCTACGGTCCGCCCGGTGGCTACGGTCCGCCTGGGGGTGCTCCGCCTGGTGGCTACGGTCCGCCTGGTGGCTACCCCGGTGGCTTCGTGCCGCCCGGCGCGCTCCCTCCACCGGGTGCGGGGGGTCCTGTTGGGCCTGGCTGGTCGGCAATGGAGGCCTACGGGTTCGCCTGGAACGCCATCATGAAGAACTTTGGCGGCGTTGCGCTGCCCATCTTCGTCGCGCTCGTGGCGGTGGTCGGGCCAGCGTATCTCATCCTGTTCGTGTTCGGGCTCATGACGTCGCTCGTGGCTGAGTACGTCGATCCCGCGTTCATCGGGGTGTTCCAAATTCTGGTGCAGGGTGTGGTCGGCTTGGTCGCGTTGTTCGGCGGCGCGTTCATGGGCGGTGGCATCGTGGACCTTGCTCTGCGCACGGCACGCGGTGAAAAGACCGAGTTCGGCACGGTGTTCGGCGGCGGCAAGTACTTCGGTGCCATGCTGATCGGCAGCCTAGGCTTCTACGTGGTCTACGCCATCGGGCTTGCCCTGTGCGTCGTCCCTGGCATCATTGTGGCGCTGGGCTTGATGCCCTTCACGTTCGTAATCGTCGATGAAAAGCTGGGCGGTATCGATGCGTTGAAGCGTGCCTGGGCGCTCACTCAGGGCCATAAGATGGGACTGTTTCTATACATCTTGCTCGGTATCGCCGTGTACATCGGCGGGCTCCTGGCTTGCGTGATCGGCGTTTACCTCGTGTCGGTGCCAATGCTGATCGTTGGCCAGGCCTACATCTACTTGAAGCTGAAAGGCGAGCAGCCGCGCTTGATGAGCTAGCTGTTTTGGGCGCGCCGCCCTCAAGATCAAGCAGGGCTTCGGGCGGCGGCGCGCCGGCCTACTCGTTTGCTGCGGCCGCCTTGGCCTCAAGCACTAAGGCGTAGACCTCGCGGCGTGAGCGCCCGGTCGACTCGGCCAGGTCATCGGCGACCGCGCGCACGCTGGCGCCACCCGCAAGCAGCCGGGCGCTGCGCTGCCTGATCTCGTCGTCGCTGGAGCCTGCGGCGGCGGTTGCCGGTGCCTCAGCCAGCACCACGACGATTTCGCCCAGCCACTCGCGCGGGGTCGCAGCTAGTTCGACCAACGTGCCGCGCAGGACCTCCTCGTGCAGCTTGGTGAGCTCCCGACAGACGGCGGCAGCGCGCTCGGGCGAGCCTTCGGCCAGGTCCCGCAAGGTCTCTGCGATGCGATGCGGGGCCTCGAAGAGCACCACCGGTAGCGTCTCGCGGCGCACACGCTCAAGCATCTCAGTGCGCCCGCTGCCTTGCCGGGGCGCGAAGCCGAAGAACACGAAAGGACCCGCCACCAGGCCGGACAGCGCGACCGCCGCGGTGAGCGCGCTCGGCCCTGGCAACGTGGTGACAGGAACCCCCGCAGCGAGCGCCGCGTTTACCAGCGCACGTCCCGGATCGCTCACGCCAGGGGTCCCCGCGTCGGTTACGAAGGCGACGTCCTGCCCCTCGCGCAGCCGAGCGACGACTCGAGCGATGGCTCGCTCCGAGGCGTTGGCGTCGAGCGCCTGCAGTTCCTTGCCCGTAACGCCGAGGTGCGAGAGTAGCCCGCGCGTGCGCCGGGTATCCTCGGCCGCAATCAGCTTCACCTGGTGCAGGAGTTTTACGGCGCGCTCGGTGATGTCGCCGAGGTTGCCGATCGGGGTGGCCACCAGGTAGAGGGTGCCTGCCGCGCCGCTCGGGGGTGCCCCGCTCGGCTTCAGTTCAGCTCCACGGCGTCGCCAAGGGTTTGCTTCAAGTGGTCACGGAGCTTGCCCGTCAGACGGGCTTCCAGCTGGCGAACGCGCTCGCGAGAAACGCCGAACTCGTTGCCGAGCTCCTGCAAGGTGAGTGGCTCGTCGGCTATCAAGCGCTTGTCAAAAATGACCACGTCCTTGCCCGATAGTCGGGCGCGGAACACGCTCAGTTGCGCTTGCAGCATTCCGGACAGTTCAGTGCCTTCAGCTATTTGGTCCGGCGTGTGGCCGGGTGACGGCAGCAGTTCCATGCGCGAAACGGTGCGGCCGTCGCCTTCCCCCACGCTGGCGTCGAGGGAAGCATCCGAGCGCGCGAGTCGCTTGTCCATCTCGCTGACATCGGCCTCCGCAACGTTCAACCGCTTGGCGATCTCCGCGTCTGTCGGTTCTACCCCCAGCGCCGTCAGTCGCGCCTTTTCCTTGCTCAGGTTGAAGAACAGCTTGCGCTGGGCTTGCGTCGTACCGAGCTTCACCAGACGCCAGTTGTTCAGGATGAACCTCAGCATGTAGGCCCGAATCCACCACGCGGCGTAGCTCGACAGCTTTACGCCACGGTGCGGGTCGAACTTCTTCACCGCCTGCATCAGTCCGATGTTTCCCTCTTGAACGAGGTCCATCATGTTCTTGTAGGCACGCCGATACTCGTAGGCGATCTTCACTACCAACCGCAGGTTGGCGGTGACGAGCCGGGCCGCGACTTTGACGTCGTCGGGGTTCTCCTTGTAGGCCAAGGAAAGCCGGCGCTCTTCGTCGGCCGTGAGCAACGGATGGCGCTGAACCTCCCGCATGTACGCCCGAAGCGGATCGAAACGTGAAAGCGCCTCGCCGGGCGACGGCCTGGCAGCCTCGTCGTCGTCCGGCTCCCCGTCTTCCGCTCCGTCCTCAGTAGCGCTCTCGAGCTCGTCTTCAGCGTCATCTACCAGCTCGGCGGAGGTGTCGATGACCTCCGGCTCGAAGGCAGCCTCGGTTTCGGACGCGCCGTCCTCCAGGGACGTTTCGTCGTCCTCGCCCGCTTCGGATTCTGCTGCCTGCGCCGTCAGGGCAGGTGGGGAATTCTTGAATTTCTTCACTCTCTTCGGGGCCTTGGCGTTGCCAGGGGCTAGCTCTTTTCGGGGAGTCACTAACGGGCGCTCGGGGGGTGAAGCGTGAGCTTCGTCCAGGGAGGCGTCAAGCTCCACTGCGGAGCTCGCTGGCGGGCCAGGCAGCGGGCTCGCCGGCCCTCGGCTGACGCTGACTTCAGGTGAACCTCACGCTCCGGGGGCGACTCGCATGCCTGGGAGCAAAAGGGGTTTCGATCACTTCGGTGCTTTCAAGCCAGACAGAGATTCGGTATGTCCCGTGCGAACCATGCCGCGTAGCCAGGAGCCACCGGCGTTGACCGTCGTTGATGCCGGTCCGCCTTCCGACGCCGAACCACGTTCGTCCTCTCGGTTGTCGTCGACGGACCGCATGCTGTCGCTCGGCAGGCTAGCGGCTGGCGTGGCGCACGAGATCAACAATCCGCTGGCCTACGTGCTCGGCAGCCTCGAGCTCCTCGAACGGGGGTTGCCCGAGATTGTGCAGCGCCCGCCGCGAACCGAGCGGGCCGACGAACTCATTCTGGATGCCCACGCGGCGCTAGCCAACGCTCGAGACGGCGTCGAGCGCATTCGCGGTAT
This sequence comes from Myxococcales bacterium, assembly GCA_031408355.1. GTDB lineage: Bacteria > Myxococcota_A > Polyangia > Polyangiales > Polyangiaceae > PMG-095. Next base: position 314 of record JANNWK010000140.1, on the reverse strand, counting down.
CGTTAAGGACCTCACGACGTTCGCGCGCGCTGTGCCGGAGGCGAGAAGCCCCGTCGATGTCGAAGCAGTTCTGGAATCGACCCTGAACCTTGCCTGGAATCAGCTTCGGCATCGCGCTCGCGTCGTCAAGAGTTACGCCGGCGTGCCGGAGTTGCTTGGGGACGAAGGTCGGCTGGCGCAGGTCTTCCTGAACCTTCTGCTCAACGCCGGGCAATCCATTCCGGAAGGCCGCGGAGGGGTCGTCCGGATTTCCACAAGCAGTGAAGCTGGCTCGGTTAGCGTGTGCATTGAGGATGACGGCGTCGGAATTGCCC
>JANNWK010000139.1:0-3025 GCA_031408355.1 Myxococcales bacterium | reverse complement strand
ATCGACTGGGGATTCGTCAGCAAACTGCGCTTCATGGGTCAGCTGTACTTGCGCCAGACTGGCCAGCTGGCGGATCGCTTGCGCCACGTCGCGCGGGCGCCGCGGGGCCGCTTCTTCCATCAGCACTCGCAAGGCTGACATGAACGGCGTCGTCGCAAACTCGGAGGTCACAAGCACGAGCGCGCCGCGGGCGGAAAGTGCTCGACGTATCTCTGCGCCAGCGCGCTCGGTGTCCAGAAAGTGCAGAGCATCAGAGATCAACACGAGATCGAAGCGCGCGGCGTCGAACGGCAGCGCCTCGGCCATCGCGTGTAGCGTCGTGAGCGCTATGCCACGCTCGCGGGCTGAACGGCGCAGCACCTCCAGCATGGCGTCGGCCGGATCGACCGCGACGACCTCGAAACCGCGCTCAGCGAGCGGTAGCGCCAGGTGCCCAGTCCCCGCCCCAAGATCTGCCACACGCGGTCCGGGCGCGAGCTGGGCGATGGCGTCAATCAGGTCGGCTGGATAGGCCGGGCGCGCGTCGTAGACGTCCGCCATGCGGTTGAAGATCCACCTGGCGGGGTCGTGCAGCCCAATCTGACGGCGCTTCCGGCCCATTTCTTTCTGGCGCTAGTTACTCCGCTTTTGCCCAACCAAGCCAAGATTTGCGGCGTTCAAGCCGCTCCGTTAGGCTGGCCGCGTGCCACCTGCGTCGCTCACCTGCTGGGCCGTTCTGCTTTTTTGGAGCGCCCTGGCCTGCTCCCAGGCTGCGGACGAGCCGACGCCAGCCCCGCGTTCCCCGGCAAGTCCCAAGCTCTTTCAGCTCGGCTTTGAGCTGAAAGAGCTTCAGCTGGAAGGCGAGCCTGCGGCCGTCACTGAGATTGCCTTCGTGCCGGGGCGCCCGGAGCTCTTGCTCCTGCACCAAAGCGGAAAGCTCACCCACTACGAGCTTCGCGCCGGCGAGTTCAGCCTGAAGGGTCAGGCCACCCTGCCGAACGTTGCGGGCTACGACGACTGTGGCCTCGTGTCGGTCGCGTTCGATCCTGCCTTCGCAGATAACGGATTTGTCTACTTTGGCCACTGCACGACCGGCCAAACCAGCGCGATCACGCGCTACACCTGGCGACAGGGTCCCCTCGCTGGGATAGCGGAAAGCGGCCGCGAGATCATCCTGGTGAACGAGCCCAACGCGACGCGACCGTGGCACAACGTCGGGGCGATTGGCTTCGATCGCACCGGCGCGTTGTGGGCGCAGTTCGGCGACAAGACCGTGCAAACGAACGCTCAAGATCTCAGTCGCAATCGCGGCAAGCTGCTGCGCCTCCTCCCGGACGCGAGCTTGCCCGAAGGCCACACTCCAGCGCCCGACAATCCGCTGCTCGACGATAGGGCCGCCGATCCCGACGTGTTTGCCTTCGGCCTCCGCTCGCCTTGGAAGGGCGCCTACGACGCTCGGCACCATCGCTGGCTGGTCGGAGACGTGGGCGCCGATGGCTGGGAGGAGCTGAACTTGATCAGCAAGCCGCTTCAGAACTTCGGTTGGCCCGCGGCTGAAGGTCCGTGCAAGCTGAACGACTGCTCGCCCTTCACGGAGCCGCTCGTCGCGTTCCCTCACACCAACACCGGCCAATACGTCGAAGAGGATCCGGAGTCGGAGCCCACCACCAGTCGCGCTATCTGGGTCGCCGGCCCCTTCGCTGCCCTCCCCGTCGACGACCCTTACGGCGGCAGAATGGACGGCCGCTTTCTGTTTGGGGACATGTTTGCCGGTTGGGTGCGCGCCCTTCGACTGGGTGACAACGGCGTCGTCGCGGAAGACCAGCACGTGGCGCACCTGGAGTTCGCGACCGCTTGGGCGCAAGGCCCAGACGGCTACCTTTATGGCGCCAGCTTCGGCGACTACAAGGGACACTCGGACGACCCTCGCGCCAGGCTCTACCGCGCAACGCTTCGCGCCTCCGAATAAGCCAGGCGATTTTCGGCGTTGACAGGGTCCGCGCCCGCGGGAACGCTGGCCCGCGATGCGCGTCCTCTTCACTGCTACCCGCGGCGCCGGCCACTTTCGCCCGCTCCTACCGTACATTGCCGCTTGCCTTCGCGCGGGCCACAAGGTGGCCCTGGCTGCGCCGCCAGATCTCGCCGACGAAGCGGCCCGGGCGGGCGCCGAATTCTTAGCGTTTGGGCACCCCGGCGACGAAGCCCTTCGGCCGATCTGGAGCCAGCTGTCCACACTCTCGGCCGACGCAAGCAACGCCCTGGTCGTCTCCGAGATCTTCGCTCGACTCGACGCCGGCGCGGCGCTGCCCGCTTTGTGCGCCAGCGTGAAGTCATGGCGGCCGGACGTCATCGTCCGCGAGAGCTACGAATTCGCGGGCGCGCTAGCCGGCGAGCTCTTGGGCGTACCGGTGGCTCGCGTTGCCGTGTCGCTCGCAATCTGCGAGGAAGCGTGCCGTCCCCTGGCAGCGGCCCCGCTCGACGCGCTGCGCGGCTCCCTGGGGCTGCCGCCGGATCCCACGGCGGCCACCCTGGCTAAAATGCCCTATTTCACCTTCTTTGCGCGTTCGCTCGAAGACCCCACCACCCCCGGCGTGGACGCGCAACTGCGGTTTCGCGAGGCAGATGAGGCGGAGCCGCCCAAAGCCTTGCCGGAGTCCTGGTGGCCGGGCAGCACGGCGCCGCTCGTCTACATCACGTTCGGGAGCGTGGCTGGCGCCCTGCCGCACGCCCGGGCCGCCTACCGCGCCGCCCTCGACGCCGTCGCCACCCTCAACGTGCGCGCGCTTCTGACCATCGGCCACGGTGTGGCTGCGACAGAGCTGGGGGCGATCCCGTCCAACGTCCATGTGGAGCCCTGGGTCGCCCAACGCGACGTGCTCGCCCACGCGGCAGCGGTCGTGCAGCACGGCGGTTCGGGCACCGTGACCGGCGTGCTCGCCGCCGGTTTACCCACGGTGATCGTGCCGCTATTCGCCGACCAGCCGCTCAACGCGGCACGCGTGGCCGCGCTGGGCGCCGGCATCGCGGTCACCGAGCGACCCCTCAC
>JANNWK010000138.1:0-2449 GCA_031408355.1 Myxococcales bacterium | reverse complement strand
GCAAAGCAGCCCGCGACCAGCAGCGCCGCGAGCCCGGGCGAGGGCCGGGAGGAAATCTTGCCTGCCCCGAGCAACGCAAGCGCCACCAGCGGGGTCCAAATCGTGACCAGCAGCCCAGAACCGATGAGCACCCACTGCCACGCGGGGCGGGCCGCAGCCTCGGCGTCTTCGCCGGTCGGCTCTTGGATCACGGGGAGCCGGCGACCTGCCATGCGAAGTCACGCAACTACTACAGCCGAGCGGTCGAAGGGGAGCCGTGTTGCAAGGAAACCCGCGCCTACTCCTGCGAGCGCTATCGGTGGCCTGGGTGAGCTTCGGCTGGGTTCCCAAGCTTCGGGCAGACACGCTGATGTCGGGATCTATTCCCGCGGAAGCACCGAAAGCCGCGCTTGCCGAGAGCCAGCCCCTGCCTCTGCCCTACGCAGCCGACGACCGCGAAGGGGCCCTCGCGCCAGCCGCGCCCCCGGCGGTACAAGCCGACGTGCCCCCTCCCCTCGCCCGGCCGCTCGAACACCGGCGTCGCCCCTTCGAGCTCAGCGCCTCACTGGCCGCGGCGCTGCCCAGTTGCCAACCCGGCAGCATCGACGACCGACGCTGCGGCACCATCGACCCAGGCACCAGCTGGGACGCGGCGCTGCTCTACCGAGTGAATCCCTACTTCGGAGTCGGCGCGGAGGCCGCGTTCGCAGGCTTCGCTCAGGGCGGCGTCGGGGGCTTCTCGAGCATGAGCAGCGCCAAGTTCGTCGGTCTGCTTGGGCGCGTCTACTTCGCCGAGAGCGGGCTCTGGGATCCGTACCTCTCGCTCACTCTGGGAGGTGGTTCGCTCACGGCGCGTGTTCTTGACGAGCCCCAGGGGCGCCGCGAAGGCAGCAGCGGCATCGGCGGGCGCATCGGCGCAGGTTTGGATGTGCTGCTGGGGTCCCGGATCCGACTCGGACCCGCCGCAAGCTTCGCACATTGGGTGGCCTGGAGCGAGCAGCGCTGCAAAGGCGAGGTGTGTCAGACGGGCGGGCTCGCCTACGGTCGTCTACTGGGTTTTGCCACCCTGGGCCTACGGCTCACGCTCAGCTTGGGCGAAGCCCTGTAACCTCGGTTTCGCCAACATTCGCGGGCTCGCAAGCGGTCGAGAGGGGGCTCTGCTAAGGGGTCGTGCGCGCGGGCCCTATGGCAACAGAGTTGAGCCCCTTCGAGTTGGACCGTGAGCTGGCGCGCGTACTGCCACGCGTCGCTCGAACCTGCCGCGGGCTCCACGAAGGCAAGCTCCCTCTGGAGCTCGACCTGCCCGCCGTCTTGCTCGATCCGGAAACGCTGGAGCGCCTGGCGCAGGACAGGTCCGATCCCATCGCCGCGCCGCTCTTGCGCTTTCTCTACCGTCTCGAGCTATGGCGACGCCTGCTCCCGCTCGAGCGGGAACGTATCAACCAGTATCGCGTCGAACGGCACCCGCTCGACCGACCCTTGCAAGGTCACTTCACGCTGCGCGAACTGCTCGGTCATTCGCTCAGGGACGAGCCGCGCAGACCGGCGCTGCTCGGCGCGCTGCTCGAGCGCAGCGGTCGGCTGCAGGACGCGACGTCGCGCGCCTTCGAAGCGCGAGCCGCATTTCCGGAGTTTGCTGGCAGGAGCCGCGACGAGCTGGAGCTACCGAGCGCCAACGTCGTCGAGCAGGCGCGGGCTTTCCTGGCCGACTCAAAGGACGCCTACTCTTCCCTGGGGGCCGAGAGCCTTCACGACCTGGTGGAACTCGGGCTCGCTCACGGCGCGGCGGACGGTTGGCCAAGGCGCCTGGACCTGCGCAGCCTGAACGATCTGATGGGCGAGCCAGGCTGGCTCAGCGGCCTCAGGCTCAATCTGGGAGACTTCCCAGCTCCCATCGCCCCCGCAAGCTTTGTGCGCGGCCTCTTGCGATTGGGGGCCGCCTGGACCGAGGCACTCGCGATCCCAAGCGCGCCCTGGGTGCTGGCTCACGACGCATTTGGCCTGTCAGCCTGCAGCCACGGGGCGCTGTTCGGACTTCTGGCCATTTCGCCGGCTTTTCTAGGGCGCCAACTGGCTCTCGGCCGCGAGCGGGCCCGCCGCCACGAAACCGCACTAGCCCGCAGCGCGCTCGTCTTCGCGCGTTGCCTGGCGCTCAAGCTCCTGCTGCGGGAGCCAGCCCTGCAGGGCACGCGCGCGTTTCGCGACGCGTTCTCCGAGCACTCGAGTCAGGCCTTCGGCTTCGAGCTGCCGCCGTCTGCCGCGGGCGTCCTGTTTCGCCCCGCTGTCGGCGACGCTCAGCGACTCGCTGGACTCTGGCTTGCCGCCACGCGTTCGGCCGAGCTTACCAGCGTGCACGACGAAGACTGGTTTCGGAACCCGCGCGCCATCGAACAGCTGCGCGCCGAAGCGGCTGTCATCCCCAGCACGCACTGCGCTCCGGACGAGCTAGTGGCCGGCTCGCGCGAACTCG
>JANNWK010000137.1:0-1569 GCA_031408355.1 Myxococcales bacterium | reverse complement strand
TTCGCGCACCGCCGCGCTGCGGGCGGCGGACGGCGTGTATTACGCCTACGCCACCCAAGGCGCCGCGACGGGTGATGGGGGCGGGGCGATGCGCAACATCCAGCTCGCGCGCTGGGATCTGATCGGCGACGCCCTTCCGGTCAATCCCGCCCGGGCGAGCCGGACGCAGGACTTCTGGGCGCCGCATGTCATCGGCGCCGGCGGCAGCTATGTCATGTATTACTCGGCCAAGCCTGACAGCGCGCTTGCGGACGCGGCGCAAGGTCTGTGCCTTGGCGTGGCGATTGCCGCGCAGCGCCGAGGCGCATTACGCGCTGATGGTCGCCCGCTCGCGCGTCGCCACCGGACCGTTCGAGACCCTTGCCGAGGCCACGGGCGCGGCCAGCAGCGTCATCCTAGCCGCTGACGCCCGCTGGAACGCGCCGGGGCACAATGCTGTGATCCAGACAGCCGACGGCACCGACTGGGTGGTCTACCACGCCGCCGAACCGTACCCGCGACCGCGCCCAGCCCGAGGCGGAGCCGAACTCTCGACCCGCGGCGGAGCCGAATAGTCGAAGGGTCATGCTGGTGCGCCGCATCGTGTGGCAGCACGGCTGGCCGACGATCGCGGGCGAGGCCGCTCGCAAATAGCAGCAAGCCCGCCCGCGGCGCGCCGCGATAGCGCATCCGGCCCGAGGGGCGCCGGACGGCAATGTCTCGATTTTGCGATCCATCGGCAGGATTTCGGCTGTGGTCCTTCCGCCGGCTCCAGCGCGGCTTGCGCTTCGCCCCGGGCGGGCAAGGGATCGTTGAGGCGCTCTCACTTTGCGGGCGTCACCGCATCGGTCGAAACGAGTCAGGCGCCGCGCGCCTTGATGATCGCTGCTTTGTCCAAAGCCGTGCTCGGCTTTCAATCCTGAGCGCGTTCCACCGCATCTGGCTGACGCCGCGTGGGCGGGGAACTTCCAGACAGAGAACTGGGCCGATGTTGGCCGCTCCCAGACCGGAGCAGCGTTCTCTCTCGCCCACGGCTCAGGAACCCAGGCCGCCAAATCCCGCACAACTGCGCCACCTTCAGGGCGCAGAGCGCCCGGGGGCGAAACCATGTCTGACTAGCTGAATGCTTGGTGCGCGATCCAGTCCGGAGCGGACTGCGCTCTGGACCGGTGACGGGTGGAAAACGGACATACATCATCACGGCGAGCCGGACGATCTCCGGCGATGAGTTGAAACCGCGGAATGGGCTTGGCGGAAGGGCTCGAGATTTGCGCGGCTTTAGCGCTGACAAGCAGAGCTCAGCGCCAGGTGCCACGTTGCTCAGACAGGACCCATCGAAATGCTCGTCGACACATTCCAGCCGGACGAATGTGCCAACTACTTCCGTTCGTGCGGCTATGAACCGGAATGAACGGAAACCGCTCTAATCGCAGCTGGATGAACGTTGGGGGTCACGCCTGCTTCACCGGCTTTTCGTGTCAGTCGGGATCTCCAATCCAGCTACCATGGAAGCCGGCCGGCACCCGCGCCGGCAAGTGAACGCTGGCTACCGGACCATTCGCCATATTCGAGGCATCCAGAATCAGCAGC
>JANNWK010000136.1:0-2939 GCA_031408355.1 Myxococcales bacterium | reverse complement strand
CACGCTTGTGTCAGCGCATCGAATCCCTGCCGCTCAGCATCCCCGGTCACAACCTGACGCTGACGGTGAGCATCGGAGCCTCGCATATGGGCCCTGGCGCTCCGAGCGCTTCGGCGGAAGCGCTGCTCGGCTCGGCGGACGCGGCGCTCGCCGAGGCCAAGGCGGGCGGTCGAAACCGAATCGCTAGCGCAGGCGGCTAGGACTTCGGCCCCGTCATGTCGTCGGGTTGTACCCAACGATCGAAGTCAGCGGCGCTCACCAGACCGAGCGCGAGGGCCGCCTCCCGAAGACTGCTTCCCGCATGCTGCGCTTCACGCGCGATCTTCGCGCTGAGGTCGTAGCCAATGTGCGGCGTGAGTGCGGTGACCAGCATCAAAGATTGCTCCAACAGGTAACGCATGCGTTGGACATTCGGCGTCAAGCCGAGGACGCAGTGCTCCCGGAAGCTGTCGGCAGCGTCTGCTAGGAGCCTTGTGCTCTGGAGAAAGTTGTAGATGATGAGCGGTTTGTAGACATTGAGCTGGAAGTTGCCGGCGGCGCCGCCCACGTTGATGGCAACGTCGTTGCCCAACACCTGCGCACAGGCCATGCATAGCGCCTCCGACTGTGTTGGATTCACCTTGCCCGGCATGATCGAGCTGCCGGGCTCGTTTTCCGGAATGGAAATTTCGGCAAGTCCTGCGCGCGGCCCGGATGCCAGCCAGCGCACATCGTTGGCGATTTTCGTCAGCGACGCAGCGAGCGTCTTGAGCCCGCCGTGGGCAAAAACCAGCGCATCGTGCGCCGATAGCGCCTCAAACTTGTTCGGTGCAGTCACGAAATGGTGACCCGTCAGCGCTGATAGCCGGGCCGAGACGCGAATTCCCAACTCGGGGTGTGCGTTGAGTCCCGTGCCGACTGCCGTGCCGCCGAGTGCCAGCTCGGCGAGATGCGGCAGGCTGCTTTCCAGGTGCAAGAGGCCGTGGTTGAGTTGCGCCGCCCAGCCACCCAACTCCTGACCGAAGCGCAAGGGCGTTGCGTCCATCAGGTGCGTGCGACCAACCTTTACCACGTTGGCAAAGGCCGCCGCCTTTTCGGCCAAGGCCGCGGACAGACCAGAAATCGCGGGAGCCACCCGTTCTCGCAGCGCCACTGTTGCCGCGACGGCCATGGCGGTGGGAAAAACGTCGTTCGATGATTGGCCTCGGTTCACGTCGTCGTTCGGGTGCAGGAGTCGAGCATCGCCTCGACCGCCGCCCAGAAGCTCGCTGGCGCGATTGGCCAGCACCTCGTTGACGTTCATGTTCGTCTGCGTGCCACTGCCGGTTTGCCACACCGAAAGCGGGAACTCCGCGTCGTGCTGGCCGCTCAAAACCTCATCGACAGCCTCGCCGATGGCCGCCGCCTTTTCGGCCGAAAGCTCGCCAAGCTCCGCGTTGACCTGCGCCGTTGCCTTCTTGATGAGCACCAGCGCTTGCACGAGCTCACGTGGCATCCGCTCTTCAGAAATTCTAAAATGTCGCAAGCTACGCTGCGTCTGGGCGCCCCACAGGCGCGCTGTTGGGACTTCGATCGGGCCGAAAGCGTCGTGCTCGGTGCGGGTTTTCATGGCCGGTGCGTGGCTGAGCCTAGCGCGCCCAGCCATGGGGCAGAACGGCCGACCGAGGCACTTCGCCACTCCCATTCGCCCAAGGAGGCTAAGAAGTGGCTTGCGGGCGTGCGGCAACGGATGGCGCGGAACTTGCTCATGCTCCCGGCATGTCCTCTGCGCTGAGCTTGCTCGCCGACTGCCCAACGGCAGACAGCTCGCGTTGCGTTGACGTATCACCCCGCTCTCGGGAATGCAGCGGCCAGGTGGCTGGCAGTCTGCTCGCCGACAAGTACCGCCTGGAGAGCCTGTTGGGCGAGGGGGGTATGGGCGCGGTCTGGCGCGCCTTCAACGTGCAGCTTGAGGTGCCGGTGGCCATCAAGTTGCTGCGCACGGCGGAAAACTCGCACGAGCTGGGCGAAAGACTCCGCATCGAGGCGCGCGCTTCCGCCAAGCTGGTTCACCCCAGTATCGTGCGCGTGTTCGATATTGGGGAAGCGCCGTCCGGTGAACCTTTCATCGTGATGGAACTGCTGAAAGGCGAGAGCCTGGCGGACGTGCTCGCACGTGGGCGACTTTCCGGAGTAGCAGCCGTGAAGCTGCTGTTGCCGATCGCGGAAGCGCTAGTGCTGGCGCACTCTCGCGGCGTCGTACATCGTGACCTGAAGCCCGACAATATCTTCGTTTGTCGTGAGGGCGATGCCATTCAGCCCAAGTTGCTGGACTTCGGCATCGCCAAGGTGACCGGCGGCAGTTCGTCCCACTTGGGCCATCTGACCCAGAGCGGAACGCTGCTTGGCACGCCCGACTACATGTCGCCCGAACAAGCCTATGGCAGCGACGACGTGGACCATCGCTCCGATATTTGGTCCTTCTGCGTGGTGCTGTACGAGGCTATCGCTGGCAGGACGCCGTTTGTGGCGCCGAACTACCAAGCATTGCTTCGGTCGATCGTGCACGACTTGCCCGCGCCCCTGACGGACGGGGCGCCGGTGGATCCCACGCTTTGGGCGCTATTGGAGCGGGGCCTGAGCAAGGCTCCCGCAGAGCGACCGGCTTCCATCCTTGACCTGGGCAGGGAGCTTGCGACCTGGCTGAGTCACCAGGGGGTCCAGGAGGACGCCACGGGGGCATCGCTCGAGCTCAAGTGGCTGTCCCGTCAGCCCGCTCCGGAGCCGCTGCTACTGACTCCCAAGCTGGCGCGGCATGAGCATGAGGAGGAGCCTCGTTCTGCGAATGAACACGTCACCTTGACCTCGTCGGTACAATCATCCGGCCCCCGTGACTCGGTGCCGGTCATTCGCTACGCGGGATGGCGGCGGCACACCGGGTTGTTGCTCGGCTTGGCAGCAGGTGCGTTGGTGACGCTGGG
>JANNWK010000135.1:0-2678 GCA_031408355.1 Myxococcales bacterium | reverse complement strand
CAGGGCGCCGAGCACCCGCTCCCTGAGCGCAGGCTGCGCGATACTGGCCCGCCACGCGCCAAGCTCGGCGACCAGCGAGCGGGCGTCGCGAAACCCCAGCGCCAGAAACGAAACCGGCAGCAGCACCGCCGCCCAAGGCTTGAACAACCCAAGGAACCCCAGCAGATACAGCGCCAGCACAAACGCCGTCAGACCGAGCATCATGCTTTGCAGCAAACGCTCGAGCGCCGGCAGCTCACGCTTTCCAAGCAGCCGCCGCGCAATCAGCGCACCGAACGCGACGCACGATGTGTTGAAGAGCAGCGCGTACAGCCACAGCGGAGCCAGCCGCCAGACCAGCCACTCCTTCAATGGATAGTGCCCGTCGAGTTCGCGACCCAAAAGGTACGCGCCGGCGCCGCAAGTCAGCGTCGCGACAACACCGCCCAACAGTCGCTGGACACGAGGGGAGATGGCTAGGCGCGAGAGCATAGAGAATGGCGAAAGCGGCCGGGAGCCTAGACAAAATGCGCGCCAAGAGCCAGCATCCGCAAGCCCGACGTCATCACCGCCATCGCCGGCCTATGGGCAGCCCACGCGATCGGTATCTGGCCGATCGCGTGAACGCCACGACTTTTGTCGCTGACTCGCTGGAGCGCTACGCCGACTTGGGGGGCAGGGCAGTGACCCTCAACGCTTGGGGATAGGCGGGGGCGAAGACGGGCGCGCGAAGGGCCACTCAAGCTTCGTTACCGTGCCGAGAGCGCGATCCACGAGCAGCGCGCGGCGCACGCGCGGACTCCGCGGGACAAGCACCTTGATGCGTGCGATGGCGCGCGCAGAAAGCGTCAACGGGGCAGACAACGACTGCTTCGAACCAGGCGTAAGCTCGTCGCCAGCGGTCCCCGGAAAATCGAAACGCACGCGGTCGATGAGCTCGTTGCCAATACCGAGCTCGATCGCGTAGCGCCCGATCCGGCGCGGCGTAACCACCGGAGCCGGCAGCGTCGGCGTGCGCACCGCCACCAAGCTCACCTTGCCTTCCGCTAGCGCCAGCTCGTACTCAACTTGTTCGGCTAGCCGAAGTGGTTCCGGATCGGGGGCGGAGCTGCCAGTGCTTGCAGGGTCCGCGGCGACAACGGCAGAACCAGCCGGAGCGGCAGAGTTCGGCGCGGGGCTCGCCGAGCCCGCCGGAGCGCCTTCACCCTCGCCCTCCGCGAAGCGGGCCGGCATGACCAGGCTCGGCGCGCCGTCACTGGCCGAATAGCGAGCCGACGAACAGCTGGCTTGCGACAGAGGAAGCGCCACCCCTAGGACGACCAAGCTGGCGAGTTTTGCGCGCGAAGCTGTGCGCCATTCGAAACGAGACACGGAGCGCAACCTAGCCCCAGCCAACGCGTCAGTCGAGCGCCCGCTGCAAGGCCATGGGATCGCCGCCCAGCGCCAGCCAGGTGTCGACGAAAGCCTCACTTGGCTCGGCTGTCACCCGCTGGACCTGCCCCCGAAGGCCCCACTCCACCCAAGCGGCATGCAGCATGACCTGCGGCAGCGCGTAGACCGAGCCGTCACCGGTTGTCCGCCGCATCGGGCCGCCGTACTTGCGATCACCGAGCAGAGGCGCACCGTGAGCCGCCGAATGGGCCCGCAGTTGGTGAGTGCGCCCGGTGACAGGCGAGAGCGCGAGGAGTGAGACAGCGGGCCCCCCACCGAGTGCAGCGGCGCTCGCAACGAGACGGTAGCGCGTCTGAGCGGCGCGCGCGGCGGGACCGGCAACCACTTGGCGGCCCCGTCCGCCCGCTGCGAGCGCATCGTTCCACTCCCCTTCCGGAGGCGTGGGGGCTCCCTGAGCGAGCGCAACGTAACGGCGCTGAAGGCGGCCCTGCGCCCGCAGGGCGAGCAGCTCGGCACGACCCGTCGGGTCCGTCGCGACGAGCAGCACCCCGCTCACGCCCACATCCAGGCGCGACAATGCGTGCAGCTCGTGGCCAGGCACGCCAAGCGCGAGCGCCAGCTGCGTGAGCACACAATCTGCGCCCGAACGATCCGGTTCGGTCGGCAGCGCGGCGGGCTTGGCGACCGCGACGAGGCCACGCCCGCGGTAGAGCAGCTCGATCGCCGCACTCGGCCGGGGCGCAAAAACCTCGATCAATGCCCCTTCGGAAAGCCGGACGGCCTCGATGCTCACGCGTTGCCCGTTCACGAACGTCCGCCCGTCGGCGAGCGCCCTCAGCAAGCCATGCGATCTCAGCAAATCGGCGAGTCCGAACGGCCCACCCGGGCCCACGACCCACCGAAACAACGGGGAACTCATGCCACGCCGGCCGAACCACCCGTCGCTTTTCGTACCAACTCGACCAACACCGGATCCGTTTCAAGCGCCGCGCGCAGTTCGGCCCGCACGAACTCCAGCTGCTCGGGCGACACCAGCGAGAGCAGCGGCGCCACCGCGCTCTCGACCCGCGCGTCTAGATACTGCTCAACCCCAAGCTCGCCGCGTTCGAGCGCCGCCAGTTCGGCGCTGCCCCCCCGCGCGGTGCTGGGCGCGGCGGCGACCTCGCTCGCCGCCAGCTCGAACGCGCTGCCCGGGACAGACGCCACGTCAACGGGCGACGCGCCTGCTGGTAGGACGCCGCCGCCACGCTTGCCAATTCCGTCGATGCTCATGGCCTTCTTCGCGCCTCTCGGCAGATGTTAACGCG
>JANNWK010000134.1:0-5614 GCA_031408355.1 Myxococcales bacterium | reverse complement strand
GGCGGCTCGCCCGGCGCCCAAGGCAGCGAGCGGCAAGTCCGCCTTGCCCAGCACGGGCAGGATGATCGGGCTACTGGTCGTGTTGGGAGGGCTCGGAGGCGCGGCGCTCTACCTCAAGCGTCGCGGCAAGGGCGACAAACTCCGGCTGCCGACGCCGTCGAGGCTTTCTGTCTTGTCCTCGACTCGCATTGGTCCGAAGGCGCACGCCGTCGTGATCCAGGTTGCCGGCCGGCAGATGCTGCTGGGCGTGACGGATTCGTCCGTCAAACGGCTCGCCTTCATCGACGAAGAGGAAGAGGCGCGCGAGCGCGACCTGCCTCGACGCACGCCGCAGCGTGAGATTTCGGCGCGTCCCGTGCCGAAGGCAGCGCGTCCCGCAGCGGTGGCGATGGCCCCGAGTCGCTCCTTCAGCGACCTGCTCAAGACGGCCTTCGGCAGGCGCCCGCCTGAGCCCGAGGCCGAGCTCGACGCAGCCTCGCTGCTGGCGGCCGAGACCCAGGACTTCATCGGCGGCAAGCCCGTGCAGTCCAACCTTCACTTGCTCGACGTCGAGGGCCAGGCCAAGGGGCTGATCGCTCGGCTCTCAGGGCCGCGGGCATGAACGATCCGGTCACGACCGCGAGCTCACTGCTGGAGCAGAGCTCACTGGCGCCGCCCCTGCGAGTGCTGCTCGTACTGACGATTCTGGGGGTGCTGCCTGCCATTATTCTTACGACCACCTCGTTCGTGCGGACCGTCGTCGTCCTTTCCTTCGTCCGCCAGGGCGTCGGGGCACCCTCGAGTCCACCGAGTCAGGTGATCATCGGTCTATCGCTGTTCTTGACGCTGTTCACCATGTCGCCGGTGGTCGATCAGATCAAACAGGTGGCCGTCGACCCCTACATGGCCGGTAAATTCACGGAGCTTCAGGCTCTGGAGGCAGGTAGCGCGCCGCTCAAGCGCTTCATGCTGCGCCAGACGCGCGAAGCCGATTTGAAGATGTTCTATGACGCCACCGGCACCGCGCTGCCGCAGGGTCCCGACGACGTGTCGCTTCGACTGGCGATGCCTGCCTTTGTCATTTCCGAGCTGACGACGGCCTTTCAAATGGGCGTCATCATCCTGCTGCCCTTCCTGGTCGTTGACCTGGCGGTGGCCTCGCTGCTGATGAGCATGGGTATGATGATGGTGCCGCCGACGACCATCAGCCTGCCCTTGAAACTACTGTTGTTCGTGCTGGTGGACGGCTGGAACCTCGTCGCAGGCTCTCTGCTCAGGAGCTACTCGTGACGACCGACGGCGCCGTCGAGCTATTTCGCAATGCCTTCCTCGTGTGCTGCTTGGTGGCGGGGCCCGCCCTGTTTGCGGCCTTGATAGCGGGGCTTATTGTCGGCGTGCTGCAGGCGGCGACCCAGGTCAATGAAGCGAGTATCAGCTTCGTGGCCAAGCTCGTCGCCGTCGGGATCACGTTCGTCGCGCTGGGCTCCTGGAGCATGCATCAGCTGGTCGAGTACACGACGCGCACAATTCAGAGTATCGCGGACGTGACGCGGTGATGGGGGAATGAGCCGTGGAGGGCCTCGAGCTTCTGCTCCGCAACGAAGCGGCCACTGTGATGCTCGAGGCGGTGCGTATTTCGGGCGTGGTGATCGTGGCTCCACTCGGCTGGTCACAGGCGCCCACGCGCGTGAAGGTCGTGCTCGTGATCCTGCTCACGCTGGTGGCCCACGGAGACTTTGGTCAGGTGCCAATCAGCGAGGCGCCCGTGGAGGCCCTGGCATTCTCGGTGGCCGGCGAGCTGGTCCTCGGTGTGGCGATCGGGCTCGTCCCTCGCTTCCTCATCGCCGCCGTGGAGATCGCGGGCGAGAACATCGCCCCCATGATGGGCATTGGCGTGGCTCAGCTCTTCGATCCAACCTCACACGCCAGTCAGAATGTGTTGACGTCGCTCCTGCGAAACTTGGCGATATTGCTGGGTATTCTCGTGGGGATCCATCGCGTAGTGCTCGGCGCTCTGGTCGGTAGCTTTCGGACGGTGCCGGCGGGGACAGTGGCGTCCGTGGGCAACCTAACCGAGATCATGCTGGCACTTTCTGGCGAGGCGCTGGTCACGGGGGTGAAGCTGGCCATCCCGATTCTGGCCATTCTGTTGATGACGCAGGTGGCGTTGGCCTTCGTCTCGCGGGCGGCGCCAGCGATGCAGGTGTTCTCGATTGGATTTGCCGTGACCACTGCGGTGGGCGCCATGCTGCTTATCATTGGCTTGCCTGACTTCGGCTACGACGTGGCAGCCGAGATGTCTCGGGTGGGAGACCGTATTGAGGCTGTTGTGCTGGCCGTGAAGGGACCTTGAGCCATGGCTGGCGGCGCAGACGACAACGAAAAAACAGAAGATCCCACCCCAGAACGACGCCAGAAGGCGCGCGACGAAGGTCAGTTCGCGCGCGCGCGCGATACGGGCGCCGTCGCTGCTACCTTCGCGGTGCTCCTCCTCCTGTCTGGCATGGGCGAGGACATTCTGATTGCCGTGCGCGAGTTCTGCCTGCACTGCTTCCAAGACCCACTGACGCTCGTGCGCGGCGACATGACCATTGTGCTCGAGCAGACGCTCAAGGTGCTGGTGATGGCGTGTGTCCCGGTCGCGGTCTTTGCGTGCCTGGCCGGCATGGCCGCGGGCTTCGCCGAGGCTGGTTTTCACCCAAAATTCGAACTGATCGAGCCGAAGTTCGAGAGGCTGGAGCCGCTCAGTAAGCTGCAGAAGCTTTTCAGTCCCAAGGAGGGATCGGTGAACGTGCTCCTCTCCTTGCTGCGCGTGGGCGTGGTGGGGCTTGTGGCCTATTCGGTGCTCAAGGATGAGTTTCCCCGCTTGGCGGTCGCTGCCCGCGGCACGCTCACGATGGCGGCAGTGCAGATGGGCGAGGTCGCCTTCAAGGTGGCCGCCTGGTGTACTCTCGCGCTGGGCGGGTTGGCGGCCATCGACTACGCGCAGGCCTGGTGGAAACACGAGCAGTCCATCAAAATGTCACGGCAGGAGCTGAAGGACGAGATGCAGCAGCAGGAGGGCAGCCCGCAGGTGCGCCAGCGTCAGCGCGCCCGCGCCCGCGAAATGCTGAAGCGGGGTATCCGAAAGGCCGTCAAAGAGGCGACCGTGATCATCACCAATCCGACCCACGTGGCGGTGGCGGTCCGCTACCATCCTTCCGAGGGGGCGCCCGTGGTCGTGGCCAAGGGCTACGACGACGTGGCGCAGCACATCAAGGCGCTCGCCAAAGAGCTGGGCGTTCCCATGGTCGAGAACGTCCCATTGGCCCGCGGTTTGGCCGAAAAGGTCAAGGTCGGTCGTACGATCCCGGCGGAGCTCTACGCCGCCGTCGCCGAGGTGCTGGCGTTCGTCTACCGGCTGCGCGGTCGCGGCGTGCGCGCCTAGGGCGAGTTTTGGTGGGCGGCTCGGGCGTCCGTCGTGGCGAAGACTCCAAGGATGGGCTATGCGGCTCCGCCCATGTTCGAGCCACTGCAGCGCGAGTACAGCGGTTACATCTTTGACTGCGACGGCACCGTGGTCGATTCCATGGGGGTGCACCACCAGGCCTGGGTTGCGGCGCTGCGCGCGCACGGAGCGGAGTTCGAGTTCGGCTGGGAGCTGTTCAACAGTCGGGCTGGGATGAGTTTGCCTAGCACCGTGGAGGCGCTGAACGAGCAATTCGGTTTGAGCATGGATCCGGAGAGCGTGACCCTGCACCAGCGTCGCGGCTACGAGAGCCTGATAGAAACGATTCAACCGATTGCGCCAGTCGTGGAACTCGCCCGGCGCGTGGCGCAGACGCGGCCTGTCAGCGTCGCTTCGGGCGGCGATCCGCTGGTCGTCAGGCGCACGCTCGAGCTGCTTGGCTTGGCGGACCTCTTCAAGATTGTGCTTACCGCGGAGGACGTGCGCGCCGGCAAGCCCGCGCCCGACATGTTTCTGCTCGCCGCGGAGCGGATGGGCGTGCCCGCGCGCGAGTGTGTCGTGTTCGAGGACGGGGTGCTCGGTATCGAAGCCGCTCGGCGGGCTGGTATGGACTGCGTGCGCGTGCGACCGCCGAACGCTCGCTAGCGTCGGAAGTCACCCTGCCGCAAGGCGGAGGCTGGCAGGGTGAATCGCACGATGAAATCCTGGCCATCCTGCGTGAGGGTCGAAAGGCTGGCGGCAACAAAGAATCACCGCACGGATCCACCTGCAGGGTGGGCTCGTGGTGGGGCCTGGCCGGTCCGTCCGACGCGCTTGGGCGGCCGCTTCTACACCGACGACGTGGAGTACCGCATCGATCCCCGCGGGCGCGAATACCTCTGGCTCGGCGGTCCTGGCGTGGAGCACCGGCCCGTGCCTGGCTCCGACACCGAGGCCTACGACGAGGGCGTCATCGGCCTAACGCCGCTGGTGCTGGACCTTTTCGCGCGCGATGCGGCGACGCACGCTGAAACCGTTGCCGACGGCCTGGCTCGCTAGGGCGAGCGCAGCTTAATCGGCTGGATCCCTGCTTTTCGCGAGGTTCATCGCAAGGCGCGCACCAAAAGCTCGTTGGCCTTCTTCCTGTGCTGCTCGGACTCGGCGTTGCCGGTGGGGGCCTTGTCGATGAGGGCGCCCCCAGTGCGCCCGCGTGGAGACGGCCGCGCATGCCACGGCGCTGCACTACAAACAGCGCCGCCCGGAGACGACTCCGCTTTACAGGCTGATCGCGACTCACCTCGGGACATTTATGGCCGAGGCCCGTGCCGCGCACGACCGCGGCGTGCCGCGCTACGTCGAACGCGAGCTGCGCGCCTACCTGGCTTGCGGCATCCACACGCACGGCTTCTGCCGCGCAATGCCCCATACGTGGCCGCATTCGAGGACTGGATTCGGCTCAGCCACGCGGCATCAACGGGGATCCCCTATTGCGCCTCTTCGATAGCGACACCGACGACACTTCTACCTGGTGCGCTGGCTGCCGACTGCTCGAAGACGCTGAAGACGGGGACGAGTAGCGCTGCTTCGGTCACTCGTCCGTGGACCGACCGATCGGCACCGGAGGCTTGTCCGTGAGGCTGATCAAGGTCACGTACTCGTCGTTGAACAGGAACCAGATCCACAGGTTCATCTCGGGCACCCGGCGAAACCAGTAGATCGACGAAACTGGCGGCTTCATCGTCTCGAAGTCCTGCATCGTTGGCAGAGGTTCACGCGCGAGCGCGGCGACGCAACGGCCGACCGCCTTGCTCACCTCGGGCGAAGCAGCGTGGCGATTGCGACCCGCGCAGAACTTGGGAGTTAGTTCGGGGAGCCGCATGCGGCGAATCGAGCTTCAATCGAAGCCGGCAATTCGCCTGTCGCTTCCCACCTCGCAAGTTCCTCCGGACTTAGCGCTACTCGAACGCCTGCCGCGGCTTGCTCTAGCCCCGCACGAATCCCCTCCTCGTCATCGGCGCTCGCGCGGTATCCGTGAGTCTGCGCACCACGCGCGGGCTTCGCGAACTGCGCCAGCACGTCGGCCTCGTCGACACCGAGGACCTCTGCGCACTGAGCCACCGAAAGCTCGCCCGCGGCGTACTTTTCCGCGAGAATCCGCACGCGTTGGGCGCAAAACGCGTCGAGTCGCCGGAGCAGCGCCCGCAGCCG
>JANNWK010000133.1:0-2452 GCA_031408355.1 Myxococcales bacterium | reverse complement strand
TCGAAGCGGCGACGTCGGCCATGAGCGACGAGACGCGCCACGCCAGGTTGGCCTTCGCCGTGGCCAGCCGCTACGCCGGAAAGCCGCTCGGTCCGGGTCAACTCGACATCGAGCGCAGCTTGGGCGAAACCTCGCTGCTGGAGGTCGTGCGGCTGGTGATGCGTGAAGGTTGCATCGGGGAGACGGCCGCCGCGCTTGAGGCTCGAGAAATTGCGGAATACGTGACGGCGCCCAGCCTTCGCGCGAGCCTCTCACGCGTGGCGGAGGACGAAACGCGCCACGCCGAGCTTGCCTGGCGCTTCGTGCGTTGGGCGCTTGAGCAGCAGCCTGTCGAAGTCGCGGAGGTTGTGAAGGCCGAGCTACTGCGCGCCGAACGCGAGCCTGTCGCTGCCCGGCGCGAGTCCAGCGGCGAGGAGCTGTCGCTGCTCGGCTTAGGCATCCTGCCCGAGGGCTTGCGGGGAGAGCTGCGGAGGGCGGCGCTGCGCGAGGTAATCCTGCCAATTGCGCGCAGTTTTGAGCAGGTCGCGCTTTGTCGAGCCGGTGTGTCAAACTCCCAGGATGCTTAGGACGAGACCTCAGGTTTTCGGTACGGCGTTGTTCTCCGCACTCGGGCTCGTGCCGCTGGCTTGCGGTGGCACGTCCACCAGCTCTGACGACTCGGGGGGCAGCTCACAAGGCGCGAGCGCGGGGCAGGGCACGGGTGGCAGCAAGGCCACGGGCGGCAGCAAGGCCACCGGCGGCAGCAAGACTACCGGCGGTAGCAGGGCCACCGGCGGCAGCACCAGCGCGGGCGGACAAGCGAGCGGCGGGGAGGGCACCGTTCGTCCGTGCGCGGACCCAATTCCCGTTGGCAACGGCTTCGAGCAGTGCGGGGAGGGTGGTCCCATCCATCGCCCGAGGGTCGGGGAGTGTGCGTCGAGCTTGCCGCGCCCGGACGCGCTGCCGAACCCGCAGGAGTTCGATACGTGCACGTCGGACGCTGACTGCATCGAGATGCCGCATGGCTACTGCGGCTCGGGTCAGGGCAACGCGCCCGGCGCGTACTGCTCCTACGGTTGCGTGGAGGATGCGGAGTGCGGCGACGGCAGTATCTGCGTGTGCGGGGAGCCTGTGGGGCGTTGTACGCCGTCCAGCTGCGTTTCGGACGCCGACTGCGGCGCGGATTTCCGTTGTCAGAGCTTCGACTCATCGCACGGCTGCGGCGCCATTCAGTTTGCTTGCCAGACTCCCAGCGATACCTGCGCCAGCGACGCGGATTGTTTGGCGTCGGCAGCGGGCCAGTACTGCGACGCGACTTCGGGCAGTTTTGCCTGCGTGCCGGGCGGCTGCGCGATTGGGCGGCCGTTCTTGGTGGAGGGTTGCGAGCGGGTCGCGCCGCTGGTTGAGCGGGCCGATTGGCTTGAGCTTGAGCTTCCGCTGGACGTCGTCGGCGTGCCGCACGAGCTCTGCCTGAGGGCCGCGGAAGGCTGGGCGCGCGTCGGACAAATGGAGCACGCTTCGGTGGCTGCTTTTGCGCGATTTGCGCTGCAGTTGCTGCAGCTTGGCGCGCCGCCCCAGCTCGTCGAAGCGGCGACGTCGGCCATGAGCGACGAGACGCGCCACGCCAAGCTCGCGTTCGGCGTTGCCAGCCGCTACGCCAGAAAGCCGCTCGGTCCGGGGCAACTCGACATCGAGCGCAGCTTGGGCGAAGCCTCGCTGCTGGAGGTCGTGCGGCTCGTGATGCGTGAAGGCTGTATTGGAGAGACGGCCGCCGCGCTTGAGGCTCGGGAGATTGCCGAACATGTGACGGAGCCCAGCCTTCGAGCGAGCATCGCGCGGGTGGCGGAGGACGAAACGCGCCACGCGGAGCTTGCCTGGCGCTTCGTGCGCTGGGCGCTTGAGCAAGAGCCCGTTGAAGTCGCGGAGGTTGTGAGGGCCGAGCTACTGCGCGCCGAACGCGAACCTGTTCTTGCCGGGCGCGAGCCCACCCGGGAGGAGCTGGCGCTGCTCGGTTTGGGCATTTTGCCCGAGGGCTTGCGGGGAGAGCTGCGCAGGGCAGCGCTGCGCGAGGTGATCTTGCCGTGCGGCGCCGCGCTGCTGGTCCAAGCGCTCCCGGCGCTGCCCCAGGCTCACGGGCTTTCCGCCTGATCGGGGCCAGGCTGCGCGTCGCTCGAGGTCCTCGCCGGCTCGAATAGCTCGCGCAGCACCTCGGCCACGGCTTCGTAGAGCGCTTCGGGGATCTGTTCGCCTATCGCGAGCTCTCTGAGGGCGTGAGCGACCGGGACGTCACGGACGACCGGGACACCGTAGGCGTGAGCGGCCTCGATCAGCTTTCGGGCGAGCTCGCCCTCGCCCTGCGCAAGGACCAGTGGCGCTTCGTCCTCTGCTTCGTGGTAGCGGAGCGCTGTGGCCAAGTGGGTGGGGTTCACGATGAGCACGCTGGCGTTCTTCACGGCGGCGATGGTCGCGCCGG
>JANNWK010000132.1:0-7645 GCA_031408355.1 Myxococcales bacterium | reverse complement strand
TACGACCTGGCGGACGTCGCCAACGGTGGCGACGACGGCACGCTCGCGCGCGGGCTCGGCTTTGGCGCAGGCCGTTTCGTGGCCGCAGTTGGAGGAGGTTTGGCGACCACGCGGGTGGGTCGCGGTGGGCGATCAAGGGCGCCGAATGAACAGCGAGGATGGCATCACCTGGGGCAACCAGACCTCCGATGGAATCGGGCTGATTGGCGTTGCCTATGGATCCGGGCGCTTCGTAGCTATCACGAGCACCGAGCGTATCGCCTTCAGCAGCGACGGCGGGAATAGCTGGCAAGAAGGCGGAATTCCCGGGGCCAACGAAGTCCGCGGGATCTTGTTCGACGGCGTTCGCTTCATTGTTACGACCTCCGGAGCAACCTTCACGTCTTCGTCTGGGTCCTCGTGGGAATCGCACGACACGAATGGTGGCCCCGGCCGCTTCGACGCGAGCTGGGATCGGCAACACTACGCCGGCGCGCAGGGCGGTAGCCTCTATCACTCGCTGGACGGTGTCGCGTTTACGCGCGTGAAACAGGCTGGGCAAGGCATCGAAAGGGTGAAGTTTGGGTACGGCAAACCAAGCACTGTCTGCCCGCTGTAACGAACTCGCGCGGGGGCCGCGGGCCGGCAGGCTGCTCGGGGGTCGGCCTGCAGGGCGCGCGCGAGGCAACCTCCGCACGGTTCGGTGCGGGAACGGGTGCAGCGGGTCGAGCTCGCGTTTTTGGTTGACCCAATCGGTCAGCCAACCCCCAATGGGTTCCCCATGAAGCTTGGCTACTGCATCTTGTACGTCCCGAATGTGCCCGCCGCTCTGGCCTTCTACGAGTTAGCCTTCGGCCTCACCCGGAAGTTCCTGCACGAGAGCGAGACCTACGGCGAGCTGGACACCGGAGCGACGGCGCTGGCCTTCGTGACGGAGAGCGTCGCGACCGAAAACGGCGGCGCCTTTCGAGCGACCCGCAGCAGCGAGCCCCCGCCCGGCGTCGAGCTTGCCCTGGTCACGGACGATGTCGCCACGGCCTTTGAGTGGGCTGTCGCACACGGCGCGAGCGCCCTTGCGAGCCCTCAGCAAAAGCCCTGGGGTCAAACCGTGGCCTACGTCAGGGATTTGAACGGCTTCCTGGTCGAACTCTGCTCGCCGATGGGCTGAGCCAGCGTTCTGACGCGCTGGAGCGCGACGTCGATGGCCGGCCAAGTGGCGAGCGCTTGGGCTCGTGGTGGTAGCCCCTTACTTTCGCCCCCGCCAACCCAGAGCGCCACCGAGTCTGGCAGTTCGCGGGCCAGCTTCCGCAAGGCAGGGCGCACCGTTCGGAAGTCGGCGGCGGGGGTGACTGCTATGCCGACGACGGAGGCCCCCAGCGCTTTTGCGGCAGCCAGCACTTGTTCAGGCGGAGTGTTGGCGCCAATTAGGCGGGGCTTCGCGGAGCTGAGCGCCAAGTAGAGCGCGACCATCTGCAAGCCGAGCGTGTGCGGCTCGCCGGGCAGGGTTGCGAGCACGATATTTGGCCCGCCGTCGGCTTCCTGAAAATGCGCGAGGAGCGAGCGCATCTGGGTGATCAAGCACTCGGTCATCAGGTGTTCGTGCCGAATGGCTAGCGTGCCGGCTGCCCACGCCTCACCGACGGCACGCGCGAGCGGCTGAGCGAGCTCGGTCACGAAGCGCTTGGCTCCCAGCGCCGCCGCGACCAAGCGCAGCTCGTCCTCGATGCCTTTGACGTCATCGGCTGCAAGGAGCGTGAGTAGCATCGATACGTCCGCCAGCGCGGCGCCACCGCGTGCACTGCGCGCTGCTTCGAGAACCTCGACGGCCTGTCCGAGCAGGCCTTGAAGCTCAGCCATGGACTTGTGGATGACATCGGACGGGCGATAGCCACGAGCCAAGGCGCTGGCGATGACTCGCAACTTCTGCACTTGGTCGTCGCTGTACACGCGCCGGTTCGAACCGTGGCGGCGCGCAGGCAGGGGGAAGCCGTAGCGACGCTCCCACACGCGCAGGGTGCCCATCGGGATGGAGGTCAGATCCGACACCACCTTGATTGAGCTCGTTGCCTCGGGCCCCGTGGCCGGCCCCACATTCGCCGGGCTCCGTGGGGTTTTCTGGGGCATGGGATTGACGTGGACAGAAAGTGGACAAGATCTAAACACGCGGCGGCGGCCAACGCAATCTTGGCCTCGCAAACCACCCACCATTCGCTCAGGAGACCCCGTCATGAAGCAGCTCTCGTCTTATCTATTGATGTCCTTGGCTAGCGTCGCCCTTGCGTGCGGAGGCCCAGCGGGGGAACCCCCTGCGACAGCAGACGCGATGACCGGCGACGTCGCCGCCCCGGCGAGTGAAGCGCCCCCGGCGACGGCGAATCTGCTGGAGACAGCCAACGCTGCCGGATCGTTCACGACGTTGCTGGCGGCGCTCAAAGCAGCTGACCTCGAAGGAACCTTGTCGGGCCCGGGGCCCTTCACGGTGTTTGCGCCCACCGATGAAGCCTTCGCCAAGCTCCCTGCTGGCACCGTCGATGGTCTGCTGAAGCCCGAGAACAAGGAGAAGCTCGTGGCGGTGCTCACCTATCACGTGATCTCCGGCAATATGATGGCCAAAGATGTCGTAGGAGCCAAGTCACTGAAGACCGTGCAGGGGCAGGAAGTGAGCGTGAGCCAACAAGGTTCGGACGTGCTCATCGACGGCGCCAAGGTGCTCAAGACCGACATCGCCGCGTCGAATGGCGTCATCCACGTCATCGATAGCGTCGTCTTGCCCAAGTAGCTCTGCTTTCGAGGGATCTCAGGAGGTCACCTTGCTGACTGCCGATGCTGGCTGGGAGACTCGACTCACTCCAGAGCCGTTTCGAGTTCCCGGCTGTGCAGCAGCGGTGCTGAGCGCCAGCAACGCGAGCGTCGAAATTACGACTGACTAGGTCTTATAGCTCGGCGAATTTCTTCAGGGAAAAGGTGTCGCATTGTCGCGCGTCGCCGCTGTCGAAGCCGCGGCGGAACCAGCGTTTGCGCTGCGCGCTCGAGCCGTGGGTGTAGTCGCGCTCGTTGGCGTGGCCCAGCGTGTCGTCGCCGATGGCGTGCGCCGCGGTCATGGCCTCGGACAGGTCTTCGTCGTTGATCTGCAGCGCCGCGCGCGCGGTGTGGCCCCAGACGCCGGCGAAGCAATCGGCTTGCAGCTCGAGACGCACGGAGCCCTGGTTCTTGGTCTCGCCGCCGAGCTTCACCCTGTTCGAGCCGATCAGGTTCTGGATGTGGTGGCCGACCTCGTGAGCGATCACGTAGGCCTGGGCGAAGTCGCCGGGCGCACGCAGCTTCTTCTCCATCACGTCGTAAAAGCTCGGGTCGATGTACAGCTTCTTGTCGCCCGGGCAGTAGAAAGGGCCAACGTCCGAGGTGGCGCTGCCGCAACCGCCGGTCGAGACCGAGTTGGCGAACACCACCAACACCGGCTGCTGGTAGGCGCCCGGCGCCCCGCCGTACTGCGGCAGCGCTCCGCTCTGAAATTGCTGCGTCCAAGCATCCTCGGTGGAGCCCAGTACGACTGCCGAAAAGTCGCAGGCCTTGGCGTTGTCGGGGGACGCTTTGCACACGCTGCCCGCACCCTGGCCCCCGGCCTGCGGCGCTCCACCCGGCAAGGCGCCGAGCAGCTGCTGCTTCAGGCCAGCCGGCAAAAGAAAGTAACCGACTCCCACGACCGCGCCGACGACCAGCGTGCCTTTGATCCCCAGCATGCGCACGATGGACGACAGCGCCTGAATGGGCAAGCCACGACCACCGCCACCGCCACTACCGCGATCCTCTACGTTGCTCGAGCGTCGCTGGCCTTCGGTGCGCATGCAGCCGTTTGCCACGACGCGCTGTGGCCGTCGAGAGTGCGCCGTCAGCCGCCGCGAAACCAGCGCGGATTGCCGTCGTCGGTTCTAGGGTGCATCTGGCGTTCGCAGCTGATCGCCGGTAGGTTCGGTGCGTGGCTGGAACGCGCCGTCACGACGCTTCAGCCATACCAGCGCGCGCTGCCGCCCGCGCCAGCTAACCGAGTGTTACGGATCGCCACACTTCCGCCCCTGCCAGCCCAAGGCTCGTCAGCACGCGCGCCGCCTCGTACGTCGCGCCGCTTTGGGAAGATTGGTAACTTGGCGAGTTTTCGCAGGTCGGGTCGAGGGTGGCTCTTGTCGCCAGTCACAGATCGAGTGACGCTCCGGTCCGACTCTGATCAGGGAATGTTCGACAGACTGCTCAGCGCGCGCTGCCGATCTGCCAGCGCCGCGCAGAGGTTTTTGACTGACGTTTTCGGTTTGGCGTCACTTAACCCCGACCTCAGGTGATGAAACCCATGGTAAATCGTGAAGCTCGCTCGTCCGCTATCGCTCCCTTGCTGGGAGCGCTGCTCAGTGTCCTCCTGCCAGGCTGCTCGGGCTCTCAACCTGCCGAGCCAGCCGCTCCGGCTCCTGCCGCTCCCGAGGCTGCGCCCGGCGTCCCCGCTCCCGAAACCGCCAGCGCAACGACCGAAGGCTCTGCCAAAAAGGAAAAGGCGATCAGCGAGGCTGCCTACGGAAAAGTCGATGGCAAAGAGGTCAAGCTCTACACGCTCAAGAACAAGCACGGCATCGTCGCCAAGATCACCAACTATGGCGCCATCATCACCGAGTTTCACGTGCCGGACAAAGCCGGCAAGAGCGCTGACATCGTGCTCGGCTACGACAAGCTCGAGGACTACCTGAAGGCGTCGCCGTACTTCGGCTCGGTGATCGGCCGCGTGGCGAACCGCACCAGAAATGCCCAATTTTCTCTGGAAGGAAAGGCTTACAAGCTCGCCGCCAACAACGCACCCCACTCGCTCCACGGCGGCAAGGTTGGCTGGGACAAGGTGATCTGGACCGCTGAGCCCATGGAGACCGACGATGGCCCTGCGCTCAAGTTGACCTACGTATCGAAGGACGGCGAAGAGGGTTACCCCGGCACCGTCACGGCCCACAACATCTACACGCTGACCCATAACAACGAGCTCAAGGTGGACATGGATGCGACCACCGACAAGACGACCATTGTCAGCATGGCGCACCATAGCTACTGGAATCTGGCTGGGCACGAGTCGGGGCTCATCACCGGTCACGAGGTGACGCTCTTTGCCGACCAATACACGCCGGGCGATCTCGTCCCCGACGGCAAGGCCAAGGCCGTGAAGGGCACACCCTTCGATTTCACGACGCCCAAGCTGATCGGCAAGGATCTGCAGGCGGCCGGCGGCAAGCCGATCGGCTTCGACGCCAACTGGATCGTCAAGGGCGACCCACACACGCTGCGACCTGTTGCGCGCGTGAAGGATCCCAAGTCTGGTCGCGTGCTCGAGGTCTCGGCGGATCAACCCGGAGTGCAGTTCTATTCAGGAAATTTCCTGGACGGCACCAACAAGGGCAAGGCAGGCGTCGTGTACGCCCAGTACTCGGGCTTGTGCCTCGAGTCGCAGAAATTCCCGAACTCGATCAACGTGCCGGCCTGGAAGGACGAGGTAATCCTGAAGCCGGGCGTCACCTACAAGCACGCGATGGTGCACAAGTTCAGCGCTGAGTGATCACGTGCTACACGCGGCGCGGATCTTGAGTCCGAGCTGCGTGCCTGCGCGCCTTCTAGCTTGACCGGGCGCCGAGTCGCGAGCATGTGCTGGGCCGAACCCTATGTGGACGAATCTAGTCTTTGCCGCAGTCCTCAGCGCCATTGGCATTGGTGGCTACCTAGGAACTGCCCGAGTCAGCGTCACGGCGCTCATTCCCGCAATGTTCGGCCTGTTCGTGGCGCTGTTCAGCTTGCTTGGCTGGTTGAGTCCGGGTTTGGGGTCGTTCATGCACTACGCAACGATCTGCCTCGCAGTGCTGGGCTTCCTGGCGACCGCGCGCAGCCTTTCGGTGCTGCCCAAGTGGCTCGGACGTCAGGGCACCACCAAGCCGGCGGCGCTGGCCAAGGGCCTCATGAGCGTAGTGTGTTTGTTGTTCGTCGGCGTCGCGGTATTGGGCAACTAGGTTCGAGCCCCACTGCGGCGTAAATTTCTCTCTTTGGCATAAGCCTGGGCGCCAATCGCGGCATTCTTGGTGTCTGCGCCGACCGGCTTGTTTCGTCGCGTCCATCCAAGATCGATGTTGAACGTTGGCCCGCTTCCATCCACACCTGTAAAGCCGGGGCGCGCGGATCTGCTCCCGATACTCGCTCTGACCGCCCTCCTGGCCGCGTGCAGCGAAGCGGCATCTGGAGTTCCCAGCGGACCCGCGGTGCCGGCCGCGCCCGCCACGGGGACGGGGATCGGGGTCCAAGGAGGTGGTGGTGGTCAAAGTGGTGGCCAGGGCGGTAGCCAGGCGGGGTCCTCGATGTCACTGGGCGAGCCGGTTGGCGGCGGTCCACCGACCGCTGGTTCGTCGGGGGCCTCGACCGGCGGTGCCGGGATGTCCCCCGACCCCACCCCGGGGCTGCCCGAGGCCGGCGAGCCCGTCCTGCCGTGCACGTTCGCGCTGTGCGAGAGCTTCGAGGACGTGCCCGTGGGAAGCCCCCCGTCGAGCACGCTCTGGCAGAACGTCGACGATGGCATCGTGGTCGACTCTGCGCGCGCCTTCCGTGGCAGCAAATCCGTGCACATCCCCGCTTTCGCCGGCAAGGGCAACTACATGATGCAGACCACGAAGGGCCTGCCGCTGCCGGGCAAGAGTCTCTTCGGACGCGTCTTCTTCTGGATCGAGAATGCGCCCCCGTTCGGCCAGACCTACCTTCACTGGGCCCTAGTCAATGCCACGGGTAAAAACGCCGCAGGCAACGACATGCAGCACCTCTTCGGCGGGCAGGCCTTCGAGGGCAAGCCAGGCAACTACCTTTCGTACAACAGCTGGAGCCCGCAGGGTTACTCGGGTCCGCAAAAGGGGTACCACCCGGTCGGCGTCCCCTTGAAGAGCTGGCAATGCGTCGAGTGGTCCTTCGACACGACTCTGAGTCAGGCGCAGTTCTGGTGGAACGGCGCCGAGCTGACCGAGATCGCTTTTCAGAACCCGCCCGGCATGACGAAATTCGACTTCCCCGAATTTCGCAGCGTCTCCATCGGCTGGGTCGAGTTTCACGACTCGGCCTCGCCCTGGGAGGTGTGGATCGACGAGATCGCGCTCGGCGCTGAACGCATCCGCTGCGATCGCTGAGCCGGCGGCGGGGTGCTATGGAGCGGGAAACGCGGGGACGAAGCAGTCAGCGGACGCGCTCAAGCGCCTTCAGAAATTCTCCGGGCGGCACGAAGTCGTTGAAGCGAGCGCTTTCTTTGCCCTGCGAATCGAAGAGCAGCACCGTGGGGAGGCCGACTACCTTGAAACGCGCAAGCGTGGCTTCAACCTGCGGATCGTCGTTGTTCGTGGCGTCGACCTTGACGGCGACGAAGCGGCCAAGCTCGGCGGCAACCGGCGCTGCGGAGAAGGTCTCGGCGTCGAGCTGTTTGCAGGCGCCGCACCAGGCGGCCGTGAAGTCGATCAGCACTGGTTTCTTTTCGGCGGCAGCGCGCGCCAGGCTGGCCTCGACGCTGGCTCGTTCCCAGCTCAGCGCTTCGGACGGCTTGCTGACGGCCAGGATAGCGAGCAGCGCGCCCAGGCTGGTGAGCGTGATGCCGAGCCCCTTGCTCAGCTTCACGGCGGCC
>JANNWK010000131.1:0-4605 GCA_031408355.1 Myxococcales bacterium | reverse complement strand
TGTCGCCGTCGCCACGCTGCTGGGGGCCGAAGAGTGGGGCATCGCCACCGCGGCGCTGGTGGTCAGCGGCTGCATCATGATGCGCAAGTGCCATCTGAACACCTGCCCGGTCGGCATCGCCACGCAGGATCCGGTGCTGCGCGCCAAGTTCGAAGGCAAGCCGGAGCACGTCATTCGTTTCATGTTCTACGTGGCCGAAGAGGCTCGCGAGCTCATGGCGGCGCTCGGTTTCCGCAGCATCCAGGAGATGGTCGGCCACAGCGAACGCATCCAGGTGCGCAAGACGACCCACTGGAAGACGTCGCGTCTCGATTTCTCCGATGTCCTCACGCCGGTTGTGGCCGGACCCAATGTCGGCGTGTGCAAGAGCCAGGAGCAGGACCACGGGCTCGACAAGGCGATTGACAACCGACTCATCGAAATCTGTCGCCCGGCGCTTGAACGCAAGGAGCAGGTCATCGCCTCGCTCGCCGTCCGCAACGTGGACCGCACAATCGGCGGCATGCTGGCCGGAGAGGTGGCGCGCCGTTTCGGAAAGGCTGGCCTCCCCTCGGGCACCATTCAGCTGAATTTCAGCGGTTCTGCGGGCCAGAGCTTCGGGGCGTTTGCCACCGAAGGCATGGAGCTGTCGCTTGAGGGCGACGCCAACGACTACGTGGGCAAGGGCTTGTCCGGCGGTATCCTGTCGGTGAGGCCGCCTGGCGGAGTCACTTTCAGAGCGGATGAGAACATCATCGTCGGCAACACCGCGCTGTACGGCGCTACCTCGGGCAGGACGTTTCTCAACGGCAAGGCCGGCGAGCGCTTCGCGGTACGAAATAGCGGCGCGACCGCGGTCGTTGAGGGCGTCGGTGACCACGGCTGCGAGTACATGACCGGAGGCCAGGTGCTCGTGCTCGGCAGGACGGGGCGCAACTTCGGCGCCGGCATGAGCGGCGGGTTCGCCTACGTGCTCGACGAGACGGGCGATTTTGCGGACCGCTGCAACGCCGACATGGTCGAAAGGGAGCAGCTGAGCCCCGACGATGCGGCTTCGGTCGCAGAGCTCATGACCGAGCACATTGCGCGAACGGGCAGCGTTAAGGCCCGCGAGTTGCTGGCCAATTGGGAGGACACCGTCGCCAAGCTGGTCAAGGTTGTCCCAACCGAGTACCGGCGCGCGCTGGCCGAACAGCAGCTCAAGAGCCAGGGACCCGAGCGACCTTCGATGCTCGTAGCGATGCGGGCAGAACCAAAATCAGGCGTGATCGCCGGCGGCTAGGGCCGGAGAGCGGTGCCGTGTCAAGAGTGAGCCTCAGGCAGCAGAGAGAGTAGCAACGTGGGCAAAGTCACTGGTTTCTTGGAGTTCGATCGTCAGGATCCTTCGAAGCGTCCCGCGGGCGAGCGCGTCCGCGACTACCGTGAATTCGAGCTACCGGTGCTGCAGGACGAACTCATCAAGCAGGGTGCGCGCTGCATGGATTGCGGCGTTCCGTTCTGCAACACCGGCTGCCCTCTCGGAAACTTGATCCCGGACTGGAACGACCACGTCTACCGCAACGAGTCGCAGCGAGCGATCGACGCGCTGCACGCCACCAACAACTTTCCAGAATTTACCGGTCGTGTTTGTCCCGCACCCTGCGAAGCGGCGTGCGTTCTTGGAATCAACGCAGAGCCGGTCAGCATTAAGCTCATCGAGCGGTCCATCGCCGACCGCGCGTTCAGCGAAGGCCGCATCGCGCCTCAGCCCCCACGTCAGCGGACCGGCAAGCAAGTCGCGGTGGTGGGTTCGGGGCCGGCCGGCATGGCAGCCGCCCAGCAGCTGAATCGCGCAGGGCACAGCGTCACGCTGTTCGAGCGCGATGATCGCATCGGCGGGCTACTGACCTACGGCATTCCGGACTTCAAGCTCGAAAAGTCGCTGATCGAGCGGCGCGTCGAGCAGATGACGGCCGAGGGCGTCGTGTTCAAGACCGGCGTGGACATCGGACGCACCCTCAGCGCCGACCGGCTTCGCGCCGACTTTGGGGCGGTGGTGTTGTGTATCGGCTCGCGCAAGCCGCGTGACCTAGAGGTACCGGGCCGTGAGCTCTCGGGCATCCACTTCGCCATGGATTTTCTGACGCAGCAGAACCGTCGGGTGGCGGGAGCTAGCGTGCCTGATGGCGAGGCCATCCTCGCAACCGGCAAGGACGTGATTGTGATCGGTGGTGGCGATACGGGCAGCGATTGCATTGGCACATCGCACCGGCAGGGCGCCAAGAGCGTGACCAGTTTTGAAATCATGCCGCGCCCACCCGACGAACGCGCCAGCAGCACGCCTTGGCCGCTGTGGCCACTCAAGCTACGGACGTCGTCCTCGCACGAGGAGGGCGGCGCTCGTGACTTCAGCGTGTCTACAGAGTACGTGAGCGGAAAGGACGGCAAGGTCGCTGCACTTCACTGCGCGCGCGTCGAGTTCAAGGCTGGGAAGTTCGAGCGGGTCAGCGGCAGCGAGTTCGATATCCCGGCCGATCTAGTACTGCTTGCGATGGGCTTCGTGCATCCAGAACACCCAGGCATCGTCGAAGACCTCGGTTTGAACCTCGACCGGCGCGGCAACATCCAGGTGGACGCGGATTTCATGACGAACCAGCGCGGTGTCTTCGCGGCAGGCGACTGCCAGCGCGGCCAATCCCTCGTGGTTTGGGCGATCGCGGAGGGACGCAAAGCTGCCCGCGCGGCAGACCTCTTCCTAATGGGTAGAAGCGAGCTCGCCTGAACGCTGCCGACTGACGCGGCCAGCTCGGGTCGCGGACCGGCAAGGCCCGCCTCCGCCAGTGGCAGCAGCTTGAGCCAGCTTCGACCCGCTGAGCTGCTGAGCCGATAGCAGCGTGACCTCCCCGCGCCGGGTCTGGTAGAGTGACGGATCAACGTGGCTGGCACCGGCAAGAAAGGTCCGACAGTCCCCCGGCGAGGGGCAGCGAGGAGCGTCATCCCGTCCGCCCCGGAGGTGAAGATTGGCTACTCCCACGCGGGGATGGAGACGTTACACGCCATCGAAGAGGAGCTGGCGGCTCCCGGCTTCAGCGTCACCGACGCTCCGCAGATCGAGATCTCGGAAACCCCAGCGGGCCGGGAGACCATGGCGGCCATCGCGGAGGACCTTGCTGAGGCCATGCGGCCGCGCCAGAACACCTTGCCCTACGGCGACCGGATTTCCAACGCTCCCGGCGCGCTGGCCCCTCAGCGCAGCCGCAAGCGCTGGCCGACGGAGCCGAGCGCCGCCGAACCCGGCGCCTTGGACGACAGCGCTCGAGCAAAGGCCGACGCCGCCCCGCAAGCGGGCGCTGGCAAGCTAGAGATCTTCGAGCTGCTGACCTTCATGGTGCGCGGCCATCGTCTCGGCGAGCTCGCGACGGAAGCTCTGCGGCTCCGCTTTGTGGAGGAGCACCTGCTCGCGCGACTGCCCGGCGGTAGCCTGGAGGCGCTTGAGCGCGTGGAAGTCACACCGGGCACGAGCCACGGCAGCTTGACCCTACGTATCTGGTACCGCACCTGAGCCGCGACGCGCAGGCTACTGCTCGCTTAAGACACCGCCGGCAGCGCTGAAGCAATCCTGTCCTGCACGGCGGTGATCAGGTCTGCGAGTCTGGCTTCGCCGTAGGCTCCAGGATCGATCGCCTGGTGCACGACCACGCGCACATTGCAGCCCTCCCGAATGCGCGTGCTCTTGGCCGGCAGCACGGCGCGAGTCCCGACGATCGTGATCGGCAGCAGCCGGGCACCGCTCTTTAGCGCCAGACGAAAACCTCCCGTACGAAACGGACCCAGCGCCCCATCGCGGCTGCGCGTGCCCTCGGGTGCGATCCAGATCGAAGTGCCCCTCCGCAGGACGTCCGCGGAAGCGAGCAGCGCCTGGCGAGAGCGATCGCGACAGCTTCGATCCAATTCAATGAAGCCAGCGCTCCGCATCGCTCGGCCCCAGATCGGCACCTGAAACAGCTCCCGCTTTGCGGCCATGCGAATGCGCCGCTTCAGGGCCTGATAGATGACCGGCACGTCGTAGAGCGACTGATGGTTGGACATCAGCACGAAGCTCTCGCCATCGACGGCATGCTCGAGCCCGTCGACTCGAAGCAAAATTTTAGCGTGTTCGACGAGGCTAGCAGACCATTCGTCGAGGCGGCGATCACAGGCTTCTTGTGTCAGCGTGCCGCGCTGACTCTCCAGGAGCGTCGGCCAGCTTGCCCGCAGCGTCTGGGTCACGGCGTGGAAGATATGCAGAACGGTCACGGCGGCGACTGCCCCGGGCGCCGCGAGGGCTTCGGGGCGGTCCCCCCGACGTTCCCGTGTGAGAACAACTTGCGTCTTGTAGCGACGGGTTTGGGTTGACCCGGTGCCGGAAAGGTCTCGCTCACGAAATAGGCGTCGAACGCGGTGAGTTCGAGCTCGGGCTGGTGCCTCAGTTTGTGCAGGCTGAGCACGTAGTCGCGCACGCCGTTGCGGTAGGCGCTGAAGCGCTCCTCGGCGATACGCGTGTGGAAATAGCCCCAGTCCAGGTTCATTTGCTCGGCACCCTTCGGCTGAACCTCGAAGACCGGCTCACGCCCGGTGAGCGGGTCCAGGCGCTTGCCGTCCTTGGTG
>JANNWK010000130.1:0-11480 GCA_031408355.1 Myxococcales bacterium | reverse complement strand
CTCGTCGTTGTCGGCAACGGCATGGTTGGCTACAAGATCTGCGAGCTGCTGAGCGAGTACGGCGCCGGCGAGAAGTACGACATGAGCGTGTTCTGCGAGGAGCCGCGCCCCGCCTACGATCGGGTCAAGCTCACCAGCTTCTTCGAGAAAGAAAGCGCCGACGAGCTGCTGTTGGCGGGCGCTGACTGGTACAAGGCGCGACGGATCCGGCTACTACTCAATGAGCGCGCAGTCCGATTGGACCGCGGCCGGCGCGCGGTGCTTTCGTCGAGCGGAGAGTGGATCCGCTACGACAAGGTGGTGCTCTGTACGGGCTCGGCTCCGTTTGTTCCTCCGCTGCCGGGCGTGAACAAGCGAGGCGTGTTTGTGTACCGGACGATTGAAGATTTGGTTGCCATCCGCGAATACGCCAAGACGGCCAAGACAGCCGTCGTGCTTGGCGGCGGTCTGCTTGGGCTCGAGGCGGCGAAGGCCGTCCACGACTTGGGCCTTACTACTCACGTAGTGGAGTTCGCGCCGCGCTTGATGCCACGTCAGCTCGACGCGGCGGGCGCCCGATTGCTTACCAAGAGCGTTGAAGCTTTGGGCGTGAGCGTCCACACGGGCCGCGCGGCCAGCAGCATCCTGGGGTCCGAGCGGGTCGAGGGCCTCGCCTTCAAGGAGGGCGAGATGCTCGCCTGCGATCTCATTGTCATTTCGGCTGGGATCCGACCTCGCGACGAGCTGGCCCGCGAAGCCGAGCTCGGCCTCGGGGAGCGCGGCGGCATTCTGGTCGACGATCACCTCCGGACCACCGACTCCGATATCTTCGCGATAGGTGAGTGCGCCCTGCACCAGCAGACACTCTACGGGTTGGTTGCACCGGGCTACCAAATGGCTGAGGTGTGCGCCCGCAACCTGACGGGCACGGAGGCGCGGTTTCTTCCCACCGATCAATCCGCCAAGCTGAAGCTGCTTGGCACTGACGTTGCGAGCTTCGGCGATCCGTTCGCGGATGGCGCGGGGCCCGAGCCGCGGCCGCGTACCATCGCCTACGAGGACCTCGTCAAAGGGGTCTACAAGAAGCTGGTCGTTACGGCCGACAAGACTCGGCTGGTGGGCGGCATTCTGGTCGGCGATGCGGCGGACTACGCCACGCTCGTTCAGCTCTTCCGCAGCAACGAGGATCTGCCGGTGTCGCCCGAGGAGCTCTTGTTCGGCGCCCGTCAAGGAAAAACGAAGCTGACGCTCTCAGATTCAGCTCAGGTGTGCTCGTGCAACAACGTCAGCAAGGGCCAAGTTTGCAAGGCTGTGCGCTCCGGCGTCTGCTCGCTGGCTGAACTCAAGCAGTCGACCAAGGCCGGTACCGGCTGCGGCGGCTGCCTGCCACTCGTCACGGATCTTCTGAACGCCGAACTTCAGGCTTCGGGCAAGGCCGTGAAGAAGGAGCTGTGCGAACACTTCGCGTTCAGCCGCCAGGAGCTCTTCCAGATCGTAAAAGTGAAGCGCGCGCGCTCCTTCAAGGAGCTGCTGGGGAGCCACGGCCACGGCCACGGCTGTGAGATCTGCAAGCCGGTCGTCGCTTCGATTCTGGCCAGTGTCCACAACGACATGATCCTGCAGCACGACACGCTGCAGGATTCCAACGATCGCTACCTCGCCAATCTACAGCGCACTGGCTTGTACTCGGTCGTGCCTCGCATCCCGGCAGGCGAGATCACGCCAGAGAAGCTGATCGTCCTCGGCGAAGTCGCCAAGAAGTACCAGCTCTATACCAAAATCACGGGCGGCCAGCGGATCGATCTGTTCGGCGCGCGCATCGAGCAGCTACCAGAGATTTGGGCGGAGCTGGTGCAGGCGGGCTTCGAGAGTGGTCACGCCTACGGCAAGGCCATGCGCACCGTGAAGAGCTGCGTGGGTAGCACTTGGTGCCGGTTTGGGGTGCAGGACGCG
The DNA here is from genome assembly GCA_031408355.1 of Myxococcales bacterium. Taxonomy (GTDB): domain Bacteria; phylum Myxococcota_A; class Polyangia; order Polyangiales; family Polyangiaceae; genus PMG-095. Next base: position 9,548 of record JANNWK010000130.1, on the reverse strand, counting down.
GTGAGTTTCGCGATCCGCGTCGAAGAGCGTTACAAGGGTATTCGCGCTCCGCACAAACTCAAGTCTGCGGTTAGTGGCTGTATCCGTGAGTGCGCGGAGGCTCAGAGCAAGGACTTTGGCCTGATCGCCACCGAGAAGGGGTGGAACCTCTATGTGTGCGGCAATGGCGGCGCCAAGCCACGACATGCGGATCTGTTGGCGGCGGACCTGAGCGAGGAGGAAGCGCTCAAGTACATCGACCGCATGCTGATGTTCTACATCCGCACCGCGGATCGCCTGACTCGAACCTCCGTCTGGCTCGACAAGATGGAGGGCGGGATCGAACAGCTGCGTGATGTCGTTATGAACGACAAGCTCGGGATCTGCGAGGAGCTCGAGCGCGACATGCAGTACCTAGTCGACACTTATCGCTGCGAATGGGCGGAAACGCTCAAGGACCCAGCAAAGCGTGCCAAATTTAGGCATTTCGCCAACACAAGCGAGCAGGACGACAGCGTCCAGCTGGTGGATGAACGCGGCCAGCAGCGCCCGCGTGACTGGGACAAGCTGGTGCAGCCCGAGCCGGTGCGCGACAGGCGCCACCTGCCGCTGATCCATACCTCGTGGGTGAAGGTCGCCGAGGTCGCGGAGTTCCCGGCGGACGGCGGCCTTGCCATCAAGTACGGGCGTTCGCAGATTGCCGTGTACAACTTCTCTTCGCGCGGCGAGTGGTATGCCTGCCAGAACGTTTGCCCCCACAAGCGCGACATGGTGCTGGCGCGCGGACTGATCGGCGATCAGCAGGGCATCCCCAAGGTGGCGTGCCCCCAGCACAAGAAGACGTTCTCGCTCGAGACCGGTGAGTGCCTGAGCGGCGACCAACTGAAGGTACGCACCTTCCCGGTCAGGCTGCAGGGAAGCGGCGTGTACCTGGAGCTGCCGAGCGAAGCAGAGATCGAGAAGCTTATCTCCACCAAGGGCCACTGCGATTCGCACGAAGCCACGGCCTCAGCGGCCGAGTGAACGTTGACCCTCCGAGTGAGTACCATCCGATGAAAGCGACCAAGATCCATCTATTCAGTTTCAGCACGCCGCCGATGCGTGCCTTTCATATGACCTGGCTGGCCTTCTTTCTCTGCTTCTTTGGCTGGTTTGGGTTGGCGCCGCTGATGCCGCTAGTGCGCCAAGATTTGGGGCTGACACAGGCTCAGGTGGCAGACGCCATGATCGCGTCCGTCGCCGGGACGATCTTTGCCCGCTTGCTGGTGGGTTGGCTCTGCGACCGATATGGCCCGCGTCGGGTCTACGCGGGCCTGCTGGTACTCGGCGCCTTGCCGGTCATGGGAGTGGGTCTCGCTCAGGGCTACACGAGCTTCCTGGTTTGTCGCTTGCTGATAGGCCTGGTGGGGGCGTCCTTCGTGATCACGCAGTATCACACCTCCGCCATGTTCGCGCCGAACGTGGTCGGAACTGCCAACGCGACCACCGCGGGCTGGGGAAACCTGGGTGGGGGCGTCACTCAGATGGTAATGCCGGTGGTGGTGATGGGTCTCGTCGCGCTTGGCGTTACCCAGGGGCATGCCTGGCGCTACGCAATGATCCTGCCGGGGGCCCTCATGTTGGGCATGGCGCCACTGTACTTGCGCTGCACACAGGATTCACCCTTCAGCAAGGACGCGAAAGCCAACACCGGCAAGTCCAAGGGCTCGCTTCGCGAGGCCGCCCGTGACCCGCGGGTTTGGGCGCTCTTCGTCGGCTACGGCGCGTGCTTTGGCGTTGAGCTCACGATTCATAACGTGGCGGCCAGCTACTTTCACGATCGCTTCCAGTTGGGGCTTCGGGAGGCGGGCATGCTGGCCGGTAGCTTTGGAGTGCTGGCACTGTTTGCCCGCTCGCTCGGCGGCTTCCTGGGCGACAAGGCGGGGCGGCGCTTCGGCCTGAATGGGCGTGGACGCTTCTTGACGTTGATGCTCTTGGCTGAAGGGCTGGGGCTCGTCTTGTTTTCTCGAATGGACAGCTTGGTGCCGGCTGCGCTTACGTTGGTTCTGTTCGGCTTGTTCGTCCATATTGCGGCGGGCGCTACCTATTCCGTGGTGCCCTTTCTGAAGCCGGATGGGGTGGGCGCTGTGGCAGGGATCGTCGGCGCGGGTGGTAACGTTGGTGCGGTCCTGGCGGGCTTCCTCTTTCGAGGCCAGGGCTTGACTGCACAAGCCGCGTTGCTCTGGCTTGGCGGATCGGTAGTGGGTGCCGCGATGCTGTCTGCGCTGGTGCGGTTCCAGGAGGCGGAAGAGTCCACGCCCGAGCGAATGATGCCTTCCACGGCCGAGGCGTTGCCCGCCGAATGACTATGCAAGCCGCTGCTTTGCTCAGCAAGCCCGCGATCACGCGTGACAAACACGTGCGGCTACCGCTCGTCACTCAGTTTCTGGAGCTGCAGCACGACCTGACGGCGGTGGAGCGCTTCTCGCGTCGGCACGAAGCCGACGCCTTGCCGCCCGGCGAGCGGGTCTATGAAGACCTGATCCCGCTCGCCAAGCCCAGTCCGGGTCAACAGTACGCCTTCCAGGTCGACTTGGATGCTTGTACGGGCTGCAAAGCCTGCGTTACCGCCTGCCACAGCCTGAACGGCCTGGACGACGATGAAGCGGAGACGTGGCGCAGCGTTGGCTTGCTACATGGCGGCAGCGTTCAAGAGCCAACGCAGCAGACGGTGACCACCGCCTGCCATCACTGCGTGGATCCGGCGTGCATGAAAGGCTGTCCGGTCAAGGCCTACGAAAAGGATCCCGTGACGGGCATCGTGCGGCACCTGGACGACCAGTGCATCGGTTGCCAGTACTGTACCCTCACCTGTCCCTACGAAGTCCCGCAGTTCAGCAAGAGCCGCGGCATCGTGCGGAAGTGCGACATGTGCAGCGACCGTCTGGCAGAGAATGAGGCGCCGGCGTGCGTTCAGGCCTGCCCGAATGAGGCCATCGCGATCCGCATCGTCGAGACCCAGCAGCTGCTGGAGCAGGCACAGGCGGAGGGGCTCCTGCCCGGCACACCCTCGTCGGGCATCACGGTGCCGGCGACTCAATACAAGACGAGCAAGGTGATGCCCAAGAACATGCTGCCGGCGGACTTTTACGCCGTGCGGGCCGGGCATCAGCACTTCCCGCTCGTGGTCATGCTGGTCCTTACACAGCTTTCGGCTGGGGCTTTCTGGGTTGATTTCGCGCTTAGCCAGAGCGGAGGAAGCGCGGCGCTCAGCGTGGTCCGCACCTACCATCCGCTGGTAGCGCTCGCCCTCGGGTTGCTGGCAATCCTCGCAAGCACGTTGCACTTGGGCCGGCCGCACCTGGCGTTCCGCGCGCTGATAGGCCTACGCACCTCGTGGCTTAGCCGCGAAGCGCTCGGGTTCGCGCTGTTCGCCAAGTTTGCAGTGGCCTACGCCGCACTGCACTTCCACGGGCCGATCAGCGCGTTTCTCGGGCTGCCCCCGCTGCCCTTGGCGAGCTTTGATCGCGCGGCCTTGATCTTGGGAGCCCTGGTCTCGGTTGTTGGTGTGATCGCGCTAGGCTCCTCGGTCATGGTCTACAAGGTGACCCAGCGTGAGTGGTGGGGCGGTGGCCGCACCAGCTTCAAGTTCTTCTTGACGGCCGGTGTGCTCGGGCTCGCGACCACGTCGTTGACCTACGGCGTGGCCGCGCTTCGTCTCAAGGCTGGGCTTAGCACGGAGGTTTCAGGTACCTTGCGCGGGCTAGCTCTGCTGCTGATGCTGGTAACGGCCATCAAGCTGGGCGGTGAAGCCACGATTTTGCTTCACGGCTACGATCGCAAACTCGGGGAGCTGAAGCGCACGGCGCTGCTGCTGCAGGGCGCGCTCGTCAAAGAGTTTGGAGCTCGCCTGGTCGTGGGCGCCGTGGGCGGACTGCTCCTCCCGCTGCTCCTGCGTGCTTCGATGTCGGAGTTGTCGCCGGTCGGGGTGGTCGTGTTCCTGGCCGCGAGCTTCACGCTGCTTCTAGCCAGCGAGTTTCTCGAGCGCATGCTGTTCTTCAAGGCTCTTTCGGCTCCGAAAATGCCCGGCGCGGTGGGCGGATGACGCGCAACGGAGGAGCCAGCGCAGATGGGTCCTAAGCTGAAGGCGCCTGCCATCGTCGCCGACCTGCTGTTTCAGCGCACCGGCAAGTTGACTCAGGAGTTGGTGCGCAACCCCGGCGGCTTTGGCTTGGGTCAGGTGCCTTCGCGGCTCAAGCCCGATGCCACGACGACCGCCGTCTGCGGCTTCTGTTCCACGGGCTGCGGCCTTGAGGTGCACCTCAAGGACGGCCAAGCCGTGAACCTCTCGCCCGCCCGGGACTACTCCGTCAACAAGGGTGCCGCTTGCCCCAAGGGCTGGGAGGCGCTGGCGCCACTTCGAGCCAAAGATCGCGCGACACGCCCGCTGCTTCGGAACGCCCGTGGCGGCATGGAGGCGGTCAGCTGGCAAACAGCGCTGGAGACCTTCTGCTCACGTTTCAAGGGTATCCAAAAACGACACGGAGCCGCCTCGGTGGCGTTCATCAGCACCGGCCAGATCCCGACGGAGGAGATGGCGTTGCTCGGTGCGCTTGGCAAGTTTGGCATGGGCATGTTGCATGGGGACGGCAATACCCGGCAGTGCATGGCGACGTCGGTGGTGGCCTATAAACAGGCCTTCGGCTTCGATGCACCGCCCTATACGTATGAAGACTTTGAGCTGTCTGACGTCATCGTCTTCGTCGGAGCCAACCCGTGCATCGCCCACCCCATCATGTGGGAACGGGTCTGCAAGAACCCGCACAAACCAGAAATCATCGTCATCGATCCGCGCAAGACGGAGACTGCGATGGCGGCCGCGCAGCACTTGCCGCTGCGGCCCAAATCCGACCTCTGTCTGCTTTACGGCATCGCGGCGCTGCTCATCGAGCGTGGCTACATCGATCGCGACTTCATCGCCGCCCACACCACGGGGTTTTCGGAGTTCTCCGAGCACGTGAAGGGATTCCCTCTGGCCGAGGTAGCTCGCGACTCTGGGCTCTCTCCAGAAAGCATTGTGCGTCTGGTCGAAAGCATTGGCCGCGGCAAACGCGTCTCCTTCTGGTGGACCATGGGCGTAAACCAGAGCCACGAAGGCGTGCGCGTTGCCCAGGCGATCATCAACCTGGCGCTGATCACGGGCAGTATTGGGCGGCCCGGCACCGGCGCCAACTCGATCACCGGCCAATGTAACGCGATGGGCTCGCGCCTGTTTAGCAACACCACCAACCTGCTGGGCGGGCATGATTTCGCGAAGGCCGAGGACCGCGCCAAGGTGGCGGCCGTGCTGGGCATCGACCCAGAGACGATTCCGCGCCAGGGCAGCTTGGCCTACGACCAGATCATGGAGGGCGTGCTTTCGGGCAAGATCAAGGGCCTGTGGGTCGTGGCTACCAATCCGGCGCACTCCTGGATCAATCAGTCCGACGCCAAGGAGATCCTGAAACGCCTGGATTTCTTGGTCGTCCAGGACATGTACTCGACGACCGAAACCGCCCAGCTGGCTCACTTGGTGCTACCTTCGGCAGGTTGGGGTGAAAAGGAGGGGACGTTCATCAACTCCGAGCGCCGGATCGGTCTGCTCAAGAAGGTTTCGCGCGCGCCCGGCGAGGCGCTCGCGGATTTCTACATCTTCAAGCTGATCGCGGACGCCTGGGGCGTGGGCGACATGCTGCGGGCGTTCGAGAGCCCGGAGCACACCTTTCAACTGATGAAGCAGCTGTCCCGCGGTCAGCCCTGCGACATCACGGGCATTCGAGACTACGCGATGCTGGACGAGCGGCGCGGCATCCAGTGGCCGCTCAGCGAGGGCCAGGACGTGCCCGCCCAAAGCGAGCGCCGCCTGTTCGAGGATGGTCGCTTCTTTCACGCGGACGGGCTGGCTCGCTTCCTGTTCGAGGCGCCTCGGCCGGTGCCCGAAGCGACCGACGAGCGCTACCCGCTGGTCTTGCTCACCGGGCGCGGCAGCTCCAGCCAGTGGCACACCCAAACGCGCACCGCGAAGTCCGCCGTGCTGCGCAAGCTCTATTCAGAGGATCCGTACGTGGAGCTCAACCCCGAGGACGCGCGCAAACACGAGCTCTCCCCGAGCGACTGGGCGATCGTCGAATCACGGCGCGGTCGGATGCGGGCCAGAGTCCACGTGACCCACGTCGTTCAGCCGGGCCAAGTCTTTGTTCCCATGCACTACGCGAACCTGAACCAGCTCACCTTCGCGGCCTTCGACCCGTACTCCAGGCAACCGTCGTACAAGCACTGCGCGGTGCGCATCAGCAAGAGTGATCGATTTGCGGATTGACGCGGCTGCCGGCTAAAATGACTGGCAGTCGTCGGCGCTCACGCTCACGTCGGCGCAGAGCTGGCTGTTCTGCTCGCAGAAGTTGCTGCGGCAAGAGCTGTCAGAGTCGCAGGGCGAGCCGTTCGGTTTTGGTGCTGTGCAGGTCACGACCGAGTAGTCGCAGCTGGTGCCCGCGCCGCAGCTCTCGCCATACTCGCAGGAGCCGCCTTCTCCCACCGTGGTTCGGCAACTTTGGGTGCCCGTGGCAGGCTCGTAGGCGCAGTACAGATTGTCACTCTTAAAGCACGTGAACGGGGTGGGGGGAGGCGCCGGTGCGGGTCCCGGTCCGGGCGCTGGCCGGGTGACGGGGGCGGAGGATAGGCAAGTCCCGCCATCGCGGTCGTCGCAGGTCGAGTCGCAAGGATCGCCCGTCTTCCCCCGTGGCGGCTGGTCAGCCGCGTTCCGGACGACGCACACGCTGTCCCCGCGCGCGTCGGAGAACTGGCAGTCGACCTCCTCTCCGGCCCCACGCCGGCATTCGGTGTCATCCTCGCAGGGCTGGCCTGGCGCGACCCGGCCGCGCATGACGTTAGCGCAGGCCTCCTCACTCTCCTCGTTCAAGCGAACGTCGCCACATTGAATGACGGAGGCGGCGGCAGCCAAGCACTCACCGGCGGCGTTGGCGTCGTAGTCCACGCGCCCCGACGCGAGCACTCGCTGTAGGTCATCCTGGATTTCGGCTGAGCGTTCGCTCTTGCAGGTCGCCGCGTTGAAGGGGAAATTCCCCGTCTGGCAGCAGCCGCCCAGGCTGTCGCAAATGAGCTTGGCGACGGCTTCCGGGAACGCCTCGCTCGAGACGGGCCCGGCGTCCGACTCCGCCTTGCCGCAACCCACCAAGAGCGCGAGCGTGCTGCACACCAACCCTACCGAAAATGCCCGATATGCCATAAGAACCTCCGCCATGGCCGGCGCCGGAGTGGCGCCGGAAAGCAGTCGCCAACCTAACACGGCTTTCCGGAAGCGTCCGCTTCCCGTGCTAAAAAGCCTCCACTGTGAAGCTTTACCAGTTTGACGGCGTGGACAACGGCTTCGACCTCCTGCCTATCGCGGCGCGCCGGGCGCTCGATCACGCCGGGCGCAAGCTCTCACTCGAAGGCTATCGCTCGTTGCCGCTCACGGCGCGTCAACAATTGGCGGAGCTCGGGACGGTGGAGGCCGTGGACGTGCTGGCGGTCGGGCGGCTCGCCGATCAGGCCGAACCCTCACCCGTGGCCATGACGCCCGTGACCGATCCGGCGGCTGGCTCCCCGCCCGACGCCATCCTGGCGGTGTTTGGCGCCGAACGTCCGATCCCAGACGCCGCCTGGTCGGCGTTAAGCTCCCTTGATCGCTACGCCTTGGCCAAGGTGGCGCTCGGCAAGAACCTTTCGCGCAGGGCTCAAGCCTACGCTGAGATCGTCGGACAGAGTGCGTTGTCCAGTCACCTCGCCCCCGATGGCGGCGCGCGCATGGTCTCCGTGGGAGCGAAGCCGGCCAGCCTGCGCCGGGCCGAAGCCGAGAGTTGTGTCCACATGAACGAGCACGCCTTCGAGCGCGCGACCAAGAGCGATGCGCCCAAAGGCGATGTGCTCGGTACCGCCAGGGTAGCGGCGATCATGGCGGCAAAGCGAACCTCTGAGTTGATTCCGCTGTGTCATCCGCTGGCTCTCACGCGCATCGACGTCACGCTTTCGCTGGACGCTCAGGCTCGCGCGGTGCGCGTCGTGGTCGCCGTGGAGTGCTTCGATCGCACGGGCGTCGAGATGGAGGCCATCACGGCCGCCAGCGTGGCCGCCCTCACCGTTTACGACATGCTCAAGGCCTTCGACCGGGGGATGGAGATCGGGCCGACGCGCCTGCTGCAGAAGTCCGGCGGCCGCACCGGGGACTACCAGCGATGAGCTGCTTCCGCGTGGTGGACGAACCGCTCTCCATCATGGAGGCGGTGCAGGCGGTTTCGGCCCCCGAAGTGGGCGGTATCGATCTTTTCCTGGGCGCCGTCCGCGATCACAATGACGGCCGCCCAGTGACCTTGCTCGAGTACCACGCGTACGTTTCGATGGCCGAGAAGGAGCTGCAGCGCATCGCCGAGGAGCTCGCGCTTGAGCTGCCGGGGGTCCGGCTTGCGGCGCTTCACCGCGTAGGTTCGCTCAAGGTCGGCGACCTCGCCGTGGTGTGCGCTGCCGGGGCTGCGCACCGCGGCGAGGCCTTTCGGGCCTGTCGCGCCTTGATCGATCGCCTCAAAGAGCGCGTGCCGATTTGGAAGCGCGAGCACGGCCCCGACGGGCCGTACTGGGTCGGCTGGGAGGATGCGCGTTGCCAAGGCGAGGGCCACGGCCACGAGCAGCACCGCCACGGGCAGTGAGCCCACGGCGGCGTCTCGGCTCAGCGATCTGGCTTCGCCTGGCCGGCCATATCGCCGGGTGTGTCCCAGTCGGCCAGGAGAGCTTCCTCGCTTGCGCTGAGCGATAGCTCCGCCAGGCTCGGACCCAGGCAATCGAGTACCGCCTGCAGTGAGCGTCGGCCTGAAGCGAGCGTGGCCTTGACGGCGTCAAGCCCCGCGGCCGTCTGATAGCGGGCGAAAAGCGGATTGCGGATCTGCTGCTGGCGGGCGACGAGCGCCGCGGCCCCCGGCGCCTCGGACGCCAGCCGGGCGATGAGTTCAGCGCTGACGAAGGGCAAGTCGCAGGCCAGGGCCAGCACGACCTCAGCGCCTGCGCGCTCGGCGTGCAGCAGCAGCGCTGAAAGTCCGCCGAGCGGACCGATGTCCGCGGGCTCATCGGCGAGCTGGGGCAACGCGAGCCCTGAGTACGGGTCGGCGTTGCCGACGAGCAGCGTTTCGACACCCGGCAGCGCGCGCGCGAGCTCGCCGAGCATTCGCTCCACCAGGGTGAAGGATGAATCCGGCGCCAAGAGCAGACCCTTGGCGACGCCGCCCATGCGACTGCCTCGACCACCGACGAAGAGCCCGACCGCAAGGCGCGCTGGAGGTTTGAGCAGAGTCAAAGCTCGCTGAGCCGCAGCGCGTCGACCTCGGCTCCCGCAGCTAGGCCGCTCGATGTTTCCGGCAGCATCACGAGCAGATCTGCCAGGGCCATGCTGGTCGGCGCACCGGAGGCCTGATTGCTGTGCACATGCGCCAGCGTACCCTCGAGGCGCGCCCGATAGAAGCCAAGGCGCCCCGGCTTCTGCAGCAATGGTTCGGCGAGCCGCA
>JANNWK010000129.1:0-1621 GCA_031408355.1 Myxococcales bacterium | reverse complement strand
CCTTCAATGCAGGTTTCGCGTATGCTCTGGCGGCAGGGATGTCCGAAACCAAGGCCATCGAGATCGCCTCAGCGGCGGGCGCCTTCTCGGTCGGCCGCCACGGCGCGCAGCCCAGCATGCCCACCTGGCCGGAACTTCAGGGCCTGCTCCTGGACCCAAGCGCGAACCCCACGAACCCGTCGCAGAGAACCCCGCACCTTTTCCAGGAAGGGCGGTAGTTTCAGCCGGTGGCCACTCCCCCAGCCGGTGAGCGCGCGCGCGACCTGTCGCTGTTGGTCTTTGGCGTCGCGGTCCTGATCTTCGCAACGCCGCTGCGCCTGCTTTGGGCTCACGAAGGGCGCCCTTGGTATTTGCCGTTCGTGCTCTGGTTGACGGTCACCTTGCTGGCTATCTGGGCGGCACGCGCGGCCGATTCTCATGAGACTTGAGCTCGGTCTGCTCTTCGGCGCGGGCGTCGGCTACCTCTTGGTGCTGTTCCTGGTGGCCTACGCGACCGAACGGGGGCTCGTTCCCGCTCGTTTGGCCCGTCACCCACTGATTTCGAGCCTGGCCCTGGGCGTCTACGCCTCCTCCTGGAGCTTCAACGGCAGCGTGGGTTTCGCCAAGGTCGAAGGTTTTCGGTTTCTCGCCATCTACCTGGGCGTCACGCTGGCGTGTGTTCTCACGCCCGTGATTTGGAAGCCCGTGCTCCGGCTCACCCAGGAGTACCAGCTCACCTCACTCGCCGATCTCTTCGTGTTCCGCTACCGCGGTCGACTGGTCGGCGTGTTGGTCACGGTCGTGATGCTGGCAGGGAGCCTGCCCTATCTGGCGCTCGAGATCCGCGCCATCACCGAGACGGTCAGCGTACTGGCCCATGGCGCCAAGCCGCTGGTGATCGCGCTCGGCTTCTGCGCAACCCTGATGCTCTTCGCTATCTTGTTTGGGGCTCGACACCCGGCGCAGCGCGACCGCCACCAAGGTCTGGTCGTGGCGATTGCGTTCGAGTCCGTCGTCAAGCTCGTGGCCTTGATGTCGGTGGGCGCGTTCGCCGTCTTCGGCGTATTTAGCGGCTTTGGGGACCTGAGCCAGTGGGCCCTCCACCACCCCGAGGCGCTTGAGGCGCTGCACCGCCCTGTGCGCGAAGCGCCCTGGGGCACGCTGCTGCTGCTCTCGTTTGCTGCCGCGTTTCTGTTACCCCGGCAGTTTCACGTGGCCTTTGCCGAGAGTCCGGGACCGGGGGCGCTCACCACGTCGAGCTGGGGGTTTCCGCTCTACCTGCTGCTACTCAACCTGCCCATCGTGCCGATTCTTTGGGCCGGCACCGTGCTCAAGCCCGACGCCAACCCCGAGTACTACGTGCTCGGCATCACGCTAGCGGGTTCGTCCAACGCGCTGTCGATCCTTGCCTTCGTGGGCGGGCTCTCGGCGGCAAGCGGGACGGTCATCCTAACGACGCTCGCATTGGCGTCCATGTCCCTGAACCACCTGGTCCTCCCGCTCCGCCCGCTGCGCCAGGAACGTGATCTGTATGGTTGGCTGCTCTGGGCGAGGCGAGCGCTAATCGTCACCATCATCTTGGCCGGCTTCGGCTGCTTCCTGCTCCTCGACAAGCGGCTGGGGTTGGCCGAGCTCGGGCTGG
>JANNWK010000128.1:0-6564 GCA_031408355.1 Myxococcales bacterium | reverse complement strand
TCCTGTCGTCGGCCGACTGGATGCCACGCAATCTAGATCGGCGGGTCGAGCTGCTGTTTCCCATTCTGAGCGAGCCTGTGCGCAAGCAAGTGTTCGAAGAATGCATCTGGCCATTGGCGCACGACGATTGCGGAGCCTACGAGATGAGCGCGGACGGCCACTACCGCAGGCCCCCCACCCCCCGAGACGGACCCCACGCGGACGCCCAAGAAAACGTGCTCGCCTTAGCGACGAAGAATCGACCCCGGCCGAGCATGAAGCCGTGGGACGCCGTGTAGCGGCGCGAGAGTTCGAATCCGCCCCTACTGCCGCAATTGCCACGGAGTCGACGCTAAGGGTGGCGTGGTGGGTAAGGACATCTCCGACGAGCTGTTCAACGACGCGCTCGAATCGGTCAGAAACTACATGCCCGCTTTCGACGCGAGCGTCGTGAGTGACGACGAGGTTCGGGCCATCACCGACTACGTCGCAGGTCTGTAGCAAGGCGAAACGGCCGCCCCCGCTCGATCGACCGCGGCCCCTTCGGTCGCGAGGTATCTGAGCCTGCTGGCCCTTGTGGCCCCCACGGATCTTCGTCGCAAGCGCAAGTTCTGCCGCAATCGGCGCGCCTAGTCCCCGTGGACTACGACGTCCAGGTGTGGGTGCTGGTGTGTGCGCTCAACTTCGCCCAGGGCCTGCTTGTGCTTAGTCCTAGTCCGCCGGATTGGATCCGTGTCACATAGTTAGAGCGCGGTGCCCCTTTCTTTGAAAGCAGGAGACCCTCATGAAGGCTCGACCCTTGTGTGTTGCCTTGTTGGCTGTTGCGGGCGTCTGGACTGGCGGGCTCGCAGGCTGCGGCGCCTCTGACGAGGCCAGCTTCTCTGCTGCTGCGCCCGCTGGCACGGAGCGGGCTCCCTGCCGCTCCGACAACAGCTGCGACGCGGGGCTCGAGTGCCGCTCCGATCTTTGTGTGGGCGTCAGCGGTGGCTCGGGCTCGGGCGGGAGCAGCTCGACCACGGGCGGCTCCTCGATCATGTCCGCGGCCGGAGATTCGAGCACGACAGGCGGCAAGGGCAACCCAGTGGGCGGCACCAACACGGGCGGCACCAACACGGGCGGCACCAGCACGGGCGGAAGCAATTCATCCGAGGCCGGCGCACCACCGGCGGGCGGCGACGGCGCGGGCGGCGCCCCGTCGCAGTGCGAAGCGTCCCATCCTTTGGTCGTCGACAAGACGCGCTTCTGCGCGCCGGGCTCCTGCTACTGCAACGATCCGTTCGACACCTGCTTCCCGGAGGAGACGGCGGCGGCTTGCTGCGGAAACACGCCGCTGTGCGGCAAGGCTCAAGCGGATCGAGGTGTGAGTTGCGCGGGCCAGCATCCCATCGTCGAGCCGACACGCACTTGCGAGTCGGGCAACTGCTTCTGCTCGGACGGTGACCTCAAGAAGTGGGACGTCTGCTTGCCCGAAGACGTCGCCGCGTTCTGTTGCCCTCCGGGTGTCAGCCTGACCTGCGTCGACTAGGGGGCCAGCTCGTTCCTCGGCAGCTTTTCCCTGCTGCACGAGCCGCTTGCCGGCGACTTTGAAAGAAATCTGCGACGACGTGTCGATCTTCCTCGTCCCCGTTCGTCGTGTGGGTGAAACAAGCGCTTCCGTAGGCCCCCTGAGGGACGCGGGCGCCCAGACACCGTCGACCAAGCCGAGGCAAAAGCATGCGATTTATCATCAGCGCGGGGCCGGGCAGCCAAGCCAACCCGCCGCAGGACGCCCCCTTTAGCGAGGACCTCTTCGCGGCCTACATGAAATACAACGAGGACATGACCCGGGCCGGGGTCCTGATCGCGTCGGAGGGCCTGAACCCAGCCGGCGGGCGCGCGCGCGTCGGAGTCAAGGACGGCAAGCGCCGTCTCATCGACGGTCCGTTCGCCGAAACGAAGGAGCTGCTGGGCGGCTTCTATTTGATCGAGGTCGACTCCCTTCAAGACGCCATCGCTTGGGCGCTACGCTGCCCTGTGGGGATGCACAGCGCCGACCAGTTGGACATTCACCAGCTCACCGAGGGAGCGGATATCCCTCAAGAACTTCGAGACTTGATTGGCAAGGTGGCACCCACCTGGAGTCAATCCTTCACCCGTTCGAAGTCACGGCAGGAGCAGGAACCCCAAAAATGAGATTCATGATGTTGATGATTCCCAAGGGCTACGAGACGGCGGCTCCCGGCGCGACGCCTTCGGCAGAAGCGGTCGCCGCGATGATGAAATACAACGACGAGCTGCAGCGTGCCGGCGTGCTGCTGGCACTCGACGGCTTGCACCCGCCCTCGACGGGCGTGCGCGTCAGCTTTCCTGGCGGGAAGCCGAAAGTGACCGACGGGCCTTTCGCAGAAGCGAAAGAAGTGCTCGGCGGCTATTGGATGCTCCAGGTAAAATCGCAGGCGGAGGCCATCGAATGGGCTTGCCGCTGCCCGGGTTCTGAAAACGAGGTCATCGAGCTGCGTCAGGTGCAAGAGATGAGCGACTTCCCAGCCGATGTACAACAGGAGGTGGCCAAGTACCCGGACCTCGCGGAGCTTTGAAGATAGGCGTGCTCGTCGCCCGCACCGGGCGTACGCCCTTGCAATCTGGGCGCCCGGTGCTCTGATGGGCGCGTGAGCCGAGCCGCTACCGAGAGCGCCATTCACGCGGTGTTCCGCATCGAATCGCCCAAACTCATCGCGGTGTTGGCCCGACTCGTGCGCGATGTCGGCCTTGCCGAAGAACTCTCGCAGGACGCCTTGCTGGCGGCGCTTGAGCGTTGGCCGGCTGACGGAGTTCCCAGTAGCCCCGGCGCCTGGCTGATGACGACGGCGAGGCATCGGGCTCTCGACCTGCTTCGCAGAAACCAGCGGCTCTTGCAAAAGCACGCGCAGCTGGCGCACGAACTCGAAGAGCAGCAACGACACGGCACGCATTTATTCGACGCCACTCTCGAAGACGAGCCCGGGGACGACCTACTGCGGTTGGTATTCACAGCCTGCCACCCGTTGCTCTCGCCGGATGCGCGCGTGGCGCTGGCGCTGCGGCTGCTCTGCGGCTTGTCGATTGAGGATATTGCGCGCGCGTTCCTCGTGCCAGAAGCGACGATAGCGCAGCGCATCGTGCGGGCGAAGAAGGCGCTCAGCGAGGCCCAAGTGCCATTCGAGGTTCCGCACGGGGCACAAATGGTGGCACGACTCGCTTCCGTACTCGAGGTGCTCTACCTAGTGTTCAACGAAGGCTATGCGGCGACCGTCGGCGACGACTGGATGCGGCCCGCGCTCTGTGAAGACGCTTTGCGCATGGGGCGAGTGTTGGCGGCATTGGTCCCGAACGAGCCAGAAGTGCACGCCCTGGTGGCGCTGATGGAGATCCAAGCTTCACGCACGAGTGCTCGGCAAGCTGCCGAGGGAGAGCCGATCTTGCTACTCGACCAGAACCGTGCGCGCTGGAATCACGTGCTCATTCACCGCGGCCTGGCAGCCCTGGCACGGGCCGAACAACTGGGCGGCACTTTGGGCGTATATGCGCTACAGGCAGCCATCGCCGCATGTCACGCCCGCGCGCTCACGGCGGAAGCCACGGACTGGCCGCGCATCGCGATGCTTTACGCCACCCTCGCCCAGAAGGCGCCATCGCCCATCATCGAACTCAATCGGGCGGTGGCGGTATCCATGGCGTTCGGTCCGGCTCCGGCTCTTGAGATCGTCGATGCTCTCTTGGAGGAACCCTCGCTTGCGAGGTATCACCTGCTGCCGACCGTACGTGGGGATCTGCTGGCCCGCCTCGGTCGCCTGCGCGAGGCTCAAAGCGAACTCGAACGCGCCGCCGCCCTCACCAAGAACGCGCGTGAGCGAAAACTGCTGCGCGAGCGTGCCGCTGACTGCGCGCGGCGTGCTTGCCCGTAGCGCGCACGGGGGGCGCTTTGCTGGGAAATCCTTTTGATCCGCGGCGCCTCCGGGCCATCTTTGGCGCGCTCATGCCCGCCGTCTTCAACCCGTGACAAGACCCGCGAAGTCCCCTGGCTGGGTCACGCGCGGCGTGCTCGGCATCGTCCTGGCCACCTTCTTCTCGGACGTCGGGCACGAGATGGTCACGGCCGTGTTGCCGCTCTACCTGACGAGTCTCGGGCTCGGTCCAGCGGCACTTGGTGTGATGGAGGGGGTCGCCGACTTCGCCCTCAGCCTGTCAAAGCTCGCTGGCGGGATGGTCGGTCATCGCATCGAGCGCAAACGTTCCCTCACCGCCTTGGGCTACGGCATCACGGCAACTTGCACGGCCGCCATCGCGTTCGTCTCGACAGCGGTCGGCATTGGATCGCTGCGCATCGCGGCCTGGACGGGGCGCGGGTTCCGCGGCCCGCTGCGTGATTTTCTGCTCGCCGATGAGGTAACCGGGACGCACTATGGACGCGCCTACGGCTTCGAACGCGCCGCCGACATGCTCGGGGCCGTCACGGGGCCATTGATCGCCCTCGGGATGTTGGCTCTCGGTGCCCCAATCGCGGCGGTCATCGCGGTAAGCATCCTGCCCGCACTGCTCGCTGCAGTGTCCATTCTGGCGCTCACGCGCGACCGCGCTCGGCCTGCGCGGGAGGCGGCTCCTGCAGCACGCGAAAGGTCGCCCCTACCGCGTCGCTTCTGGCTGCTCGTGGCTGGCGTCCTGCTCTTCGGCCTTGGCGATTTCTCCCGGACCTTCCTGATCTTCCTGGTGGCTGACGCGTTCGGAGGCTCAGCGGTGCAGGGTGCCCTGACGGCGGGCGTGCTGGCCTACACGGCGCACAATGTGGTCAGTGGACTTGCGGCGTTTCCGGCCGGCAAGCTGGGCGACCGCATCCCGAAATGGCAGGTGCTGGTCGGCGGCTACGCCCTCGGGGTGCTCACGAACTTTGTGCTGGCCGGCGCGGCGATGTCGGTGTGGGGACTCGCAGCAGCCGTCGCTGGGTCGGGCGTCTACATCGCGGTCGAAGAAACGACGGAAAAGGCAGCCGTCGCCGAGCTGTTGCCGCGTGAGCAGCGCAGCCTCGGGTTTGGGATCCTGGCGGGTGCGAACGCCATCGGTGACATGGTATCGAGCCTCTACGTCGGAGCGCTGCTCTCCATCGGCAGGGGCTCGCTTGCCTTCGGCATCGCGGGCACGCTGGGCGCGCTCGGAGCCATCTGGGTGTTCGTCGTGGGCCGCGCGGGTCCACGTGCGGTAGCAAGCTAGCGGACGAGCCCGCTTCGAGGCTAGATTGACTGCCTCCGCGTCCCCCTGGGCCTTCGAGGATCTCCGAGTGGTGTCGATCCGACTAGTTGTAGCCTGCGTCGCACTCAGCGTGCCCACGGCGTGCATAGGCTGGCTGGATTTCTGGAGTGGTCCGGATTTCGGCCTCTCGCTGCTGTACATTGTCCCAATCGCGCTCGGGGGCTGGTTCTATGGCGCGGTCGTGGGTGGCGTCACCGCGCTGCAGGCAGCGGCCTGGTGGCTCTGGGCCGACATCAGCGACCACGCGACCCATTCGCCGGCCGCGACGTCGTGGAATGGCTTCACTCGGCTCGCGATCTACCTCACCATCGGCATCGGCGCTGCGCTGATGCGGGCCGACCGCAAGCGACTGCGCGAGCTTCTCGACCGCGAAGCCAACCTGGCTCGCACCGACGCCCTGACCGAACTGCCAAACGGGCGCGCATTCCGCGAGCACGTGACCCAGGACCTGGCCCGCGCCAAGCGCGAAGGCAAGGCAGTCGCGCTGGTGTACCTGGACGTCGACAACTTCAAGCGAGTCAACGACCGGTACGGGCACGCCGCTGGCGACAGCTTGCTCGCGGAGATTGCCACCTGTATTCGGGGCTGCCTGCGGGCAGGCGACCACGCCGCTCGACTTGGTGGTGACGAGTTCGGCATATTGCTTTGGGGAGCCGACGCGACGTCTGCTCACGCCGTCGCTGAACGGATTGTTGAGTCAATCCGCCAGCTCGGGCAACGGTTTCCCGGGACGGGCGTCGGTGCCAGCGCCGGCCTTGCCTGCCCCTCAGTCCAAGGCGCCACGGTGGCCGACCTGCTTCACGACGCGGACCAAGCCATGTACGACGTAAAGCAGCTGGGCAAAGGCAACGTGAAAACTTCCATGCGCCCACCCGGCTGATCGGTCGTCGCCCGTCAAAGCAGCGAGAACAACTCGTCGCCCTTGTGGGCGCGATCGAAGGTCAGCGTCGTTTCGCAGCCGGCGGCCCGGCTGCGAAGACCGATGACGTAGTCGGCAAAGTCCCCTGGGCCGGTTCGGTATCGGTGCGCCGCCTCGCGCAGCAAGTCGCGGTCGTCCAATGACAGCTGGGCTACGTCCATCAACTGCAGCAACGCGGCTGCAACCGTCGCTCGATCGAGCTGATACGCGGTCCGCAGCACCCATACCAGCTCGCACAGGACGATGGTGTCAACGTGGAGGCGCTCTTCACCCGCGAGCGCGTTTTCGATCACGGCATTCGCGCGCTTCGATTGCCGCGGCTCATCTTGTGTCAAGTAGCGCACGACAACGTTCGTGTCCAAGCCTCTCATTTGCGCTTCGAACTCTTGCGCAGACCAGCGTGT
>JANNWK010000127.1:0-15271 GCA_031408355.1 Myxococcales bacterium | reverse complement strand
CCCACAGCCAGTACGACAAGACGGTGGGTGCTCTGCTCGGGGTGACCGATCGCTTGGCGGCGTCCTTCGCGCCTGACGCCCAGGACGGCTACGCCTTCGACAACAGCATCAACCTTCAAGTCGACGGGCGGCTTGGTCCGCAATACCGAGCCAGCGCCGAGGAGCTAGCCGAGAAAGCCGCGGCAGATCCCGGCTTTGCCGCGCGCTTCGTGAGCTGCAGCCCCCAGGCCGCCGGCTGCTCGGAGCAGCTGACAGCGGAGCTTTTGAAGCGGGCCTTCCGGCGACCCGGGACGGAGGCGGAGAAGGCTCGTTTTGGGGCGCTCTTCGCGCAGGGAGGCGAGCTCGTGGGCAGCGGGGATCCGTTTCGCGATGGCACAAGGCTCGTGGTCGAGGCCTTGCTCCAGTCTCCGCAGTTCCTTTACCGCACGGAGCTCAGCAATACGCCCGGCGCCGACGGGCTCATTGCCGTGAGTTCCTGGGAGATGGCGGCTCGGCTTGCGTATTTCGTATGGGGTTCGATGCCGGACGCGGAGCTCTTTAGCCAGGCCGAGCAGGGCAAGCTGGGGACGGTCGCTGAAATCGGCGGCGCCGTTGAGCGCCTGCTCCAGGAGCCCCAGGCGCAGGAGTCCGTCGTCTCCTTTCACGCCCAGGCTTTCCGCTTTGCGAAGTTCAAGCGGGTGGCGCCCGACGCGGCTGCCTTTCCCGCTGCGCCGCCGAATATGCCGCTCAAACTTGAACAGGCCGCCGAGCTGTTCGTGAAGGACGTGGTGTTCGACAGCAAGGGGGGCCTGACGGAGCTACTGAGCGCTCCCTACGCTTACGCGGACGCGGCGCTTGCGCCGATCTACGCCAAGGCCGTCTCGGGCGACGGCTTTCAGAAGGTGCTGTTTGGTCCAGGCGAGCGGGCCGGCTTCTTGATGCAGGCCGGTTTCCTGGCTTCCAATGCCTACGCCATCCGCACCGATCCGATCCATCGCGGCCTGTTCATCGGGCGCGATCTTTTGTGTCGGACGATCCCTGAGCCGCCTCCCGGGGCGAGCATGACGCCGCTGCCTGCCGCCACCGACCAAATCAAGACGACGCGCCAGCAGATCTCCTTGCTCACTTCGCCCGCCACGTGCGCGGGTTGCCATGCGCTGATCAACTCGCCAGGTTTCGCGTTCGAGGGGTTCGACGCGATAGGTCAGCTCCGCCAGACCGACAACGGCGCGCCCGTAGACAGCACGGGCACAACTAGCATCGACGGTCAGGAGTTCAGCTTCGCGGGCGCGCTGGAACTGACGCAGGCGCTCGCTCAAAGCGCGGAGGCGCGCGCTTGCTATGTCGGAAAATGGCTGGAGTATGCCTACGGCCGTTCCAGGACAGCCGTGGATGACCCGCAGCGAGACGCGCTCGCATTCAGCGCGCAGCCAACCCTGGCCGTGGTCACGCAGGTTGCCGCTACACCCGGGTTTCGCTTCCGCGCACCCAACACGGTAGATTGAGGAGAAGCCAAAGTGCCGCGCAAAGTTGAGCTTAGAAGGCGTGCTTTCCTGAGGGGTATGGGCGGGGTCGTCGTCGGTCTGCCGTTCCTCGAATCGCTGGTGCCCAAGGCCCAGGCGCAGGCGCCCGCAGCCATCAAGCGCTTCGGCGTGTTCTTCTGCTGCAATGGCGTGAACATGGATCAGTGGTTCCCAACCGGCGGGGTGGGCGCGCTTTCGGCCGCGGGCTTGAGCGGGACAGCGAACGAGCCGCTCACGCCGTTCGTGAGCAAGCTGCTCTTCCCGCGAGGCCTACACATGAGCCCACGCGGCTATGGCCAAGACGGCGGTGGCGGCGACGACCACGGCAAGGGCATGGCCCACAAGCTCACGGCGCAGTTCTGCACTGAGGATGCTTGGCTCGCGGAAGGCGAATCGATAGACTACGCGATCGCCCGTCAGGTGAACCCGGGACCGGAGGGCGCGCGTCGCCCGCCCCTGAACCTGATGGTGGGCTATTCCGGTGGCCACAAGGGCCTCGACTACGTTTCGTACTCAGGCTCTGGCGGCGCGATAAAGGCCATGAACAATCCATGGACGGCCTACAAGCAGTTCATGAATTTGGGCATCACGAGCGGCTCGATGGAGGAGGTGCAGCGCGTCAGCAAACGCCGAGAAAGCGTGCTCGATCTGGTCAGCGAGCAGTTCGCGGACCTGAAGCGGGGTCCGCTGAGCCGAGCCGATCGCGACAAGTTGGATCAGCATTTCTCGCACATTCGTGAGCTCGAGGGCGCGCTCGGCGGTAGCAGCGTGAGTTGCCTGGACAATACCGTGAAGCCACGCGCTGAGCAGTACAGCGGGCGAGGCGAAGGCGAGGATTTCGACGGCCAATACGACGAGTACACCAAGCTGACGCAGCTCCAGCTGGACGTGTATGCCCTGGCGCTGGCTTGCGACTACACGCGTGTCGCGACCTTTCATTTCGATCGAGGTTCGGGCGGCCCCACCTTCAAGTGGGATGGCATGAATCACGAGTACAGCCACCACAAGCTCTCTCACGGCACCACCTGCGACGGCGGCTGTGAAGACCCCGTCTCGGGCTACCAGGGCATGCTGAGCCAAATCGACACGTGGCATCAATCGATGTACGCGTACCTGCTGACCAAGCTCGACGGCTATGCTGAGGAGAACGGCAAGACGCTGCTGGACAACTGCGCCATTCTCTACGCCAACGAGCTTTCGGACGGCAAGGCGCACAGCTTCATGGACCTGCCATTTGTCATCGCGGGTTCGGCCGGCGGCTACCTCAAGCAGGGCCAGTACGTGGAACTCGCCAAGCCGGGCAGCAACGAAGGCGCTCCGCACAACAAGCTGCTGACGACGCTGGTCAACGCCATGGATATTCCGCTCGAGCGCTTCGGGACCGCGGACCCGGCTGCCCAAACGATGCTGCCAGGGCAATACGACGCCTTGCGAGCCTGAGAGCCGCCCGTTTCTGCGGGCTCTTGGGCGAAGCGCTGATTGCTTTTGAGCCGCGGCCCCGGGTTTGAGTAGGGTGCTGCCCGTGGATCTAGAGGCACTACGGGCCCGGCTTTCGGAGACAACGGCGCTTCGTCCGGTGGGGCGCGTGGTCGGCGTCACGGGTCTGCTCTTGCGCGTCGTTCTGCCGGGCGCGCGCGTTTCCGACGTGCTGGTGATTCGCCGGCGCGGGCAGGCCTTACTTGCGGAGATAGTCGGGTTTGCTGGCGGCGAGGCGCTGGCAATTCCGCTCGGAGAACCGAGCGGCGTCGGGCCAGACGACGTGGTTGAGGCCACCGGCGAGAGTCTTTCGGTTGCGGCCGGCCCCGCGTTGCTGGGTCGCGTGCTGGACGGGCTGGGTCGACCGCTGGACGGTAGGCCGCTGCCACCCGGACTTTTGACGGTGCCGGTGGATCGCGCTCCGCCACCGGCGCTTCGGCGCCGCCCCATCGCGGCTACTCTTGAAACCGGCGTGCGTGCTATCGACGGCCTGTTGACGCTGGGCGTTGGCCAGCGCGTGGGGCTGTTCGCAGGTTCTGGAGTAGGCAAGAGCTCGCTTTTGGGCGCGATCGCTCGCGGCGCCACCGCCGACGTCGTGGTCGTGGCGCTCGTGGGTGAGCGCGGTCGCGAGGTGGGTGAGTTCCTGGAGCAGGCCTTGGGCGAGCAGGGCCGGCGGCGTTCGGTGGTGGTGGTGGCGACCAGCGACGCGCCCCCCGTGGAGCGTCTGCGCGCGGCGCACGTGGCGACCGCGATCGCCGAATACTTCCGCGACGTCGGGAAGAGTGTGCTGCTCCTGGTGGACTCGGTGACGCGATTCGCGCGGGCGCAGCGTGAAATTGGCCTGGCCGCAGGCGAGCCGCCCGCCCGGCGCGGCTATCCGCCAAGTGTTTTCAGCCAGCTGCCCCGGCTCCTGGAGCGCGCGGGGCAGGGCGAGACGGGCGCCATCACCGCCATCTACACGGTGCTGGTGGAGGGCTCGGACATGGATGAGCCCATCGCGGACGAGGTGCGCGGCATCTTGGATGGTCACATCGTGCTCGATCGGCGGCTGGCCGCGCGCGGTCACTATCCGGCCATCGATGTGCTGTCGTCGCTGTCGCGGGTGATGCCCAGCGTTACTTCAGGGCCACACCAACTGGCGGCCCGCCGCGTTCGGGCGCTGCTGGCCGCCTATGAAGAGAAGCGCGATTTGATCGCGTTGGGCGCCTACGCCAAGGGCACCGATCCACAGCTGGATCAGGCGATCGCGGCGGCCCCCGAGCTTGCGCGCTTCCTGTGTCAGGAATCGAGCTTGATTGAGCCGCACGAGGGCTGCGTGCAGACGCTCAGGAACATCGCCGAGCGCTTCCCCGAGCGCCGCTAACTAGCAGCGCCGGCGCCACTCAGGAGCCTGCAGCTGCCTGGTCGCGGTCCGCAGAGAGCTCTTGCTCCAGCTCCTGCAGCAGCTTCTTGGCTTGTTTGGAGAGCTTCTTCGGAACGCGCACACCCAGCACGACGTGCAGATCGCCGCGACCGCCGCGATCGAGCCGGGGCGCGCCCGCGCCCTTCACGACGACGATATTGCCCGGTTGGCAGCCTGGCTCGACCTTCACCGTCACCTCCCGCTCATCGGGCAGGGTCAGCTGGCTGGTGGTGCCCAGCGCAGCTTCGCTGAACGAGAGCGTCAGGCGCGTCGCCAGATCGTTGCCGTGGCGTTCGAAATCTGGATGCGCTTCGACTTCGATGTCGACATAGAGGTCGCCGGCTTGCGCATTGGCGGGACCGGGCATGCCTTGCCCTGGGACGCGCAGTCGCTGCTCTGAGTCGATACCGGCAGGGATGTTGACCAGCACCTTGCGGTGCTTCTCGACGGCGCCGGCGCCTCGGCAGGTTTCGCAAGGCGAGGTGATCATTTGGCCCGTCCCACGGCAGCGGGCGCACGGGCTCGAGAACATGATGAAGCCGCGCTGCGCAGTGACCTGCCCCGTGCCTCGGCACGGGCTGCAGGTTTCCGGCTTGGTGCCGGGCTTGGCGCCGCTACCGCGACACGTCTCGCAGGCGACGGCGCCATGAATGGCCACCTCATGCTTACCGCCCGTCAGCGCCTCCGCCAGACTGAGCGCGAGCTCAACCCGCACGTCCTGGCCGCGTTCGGGCTGGCGTTGCCTGCGCTGCCCCCCCCCGAACCCGCCTCCGGCGCCGCCGAAGAAGTCCGAGAACATGTCCTGGAAGTGGCTGAGGATGTCGCCGACGCCGGCGTTGTTGAAGTCGAAGCCGCCGCCGCCCAGGCCGGCGTGGCCGAACCTGTCGTACGCGGAGCGTTTGGTAGCGTCCGACAGGATCGTGTAGGCCTCCGTGGCCTCCTTGAACTTCAGCTCTGCCTCGGCGTCGCCCTGGTTGCGGTCGGGGTGATGCTTCAGCGCTGACTGGCGATAGGCCCGACGGATCTCGTCGTCAGTGGCTCCACGCTCAAGCACCAACACCTCGTAGTAGTCGCGCTTTTCACTCATGCTGTAAGTTCATTAGGCAGGCAGCAGCGTGGCACAAATCCGCCGCAACCTAAGTCGAGCTGACGGGCTGTCAATGTGATTTGTGCAGCGGCCACGGTGGCGAGAGTTCAGGCTTCCGGCGTCGTCGCGCCTTTGCCCTGGCGTACGGCCGCTTCAAGCGCCCAACGGGTGGCGATGAGGTCAGCCTGGCTCTTGGCGAGCTGCTGAGCGAGCGACTCGGCTCCGGCGTCCTTGTCCTTCGGGACGGTGGTCGCCGCTGAGCTCTCCGGGCCAGCCTGGCGCACCTCGCGCAGCAGCTCCTTGCCGATGCGCGCCGCTTCCCGCAGCTCGCGTTCGAGCCTGCGCACAGCCTCACCGCGCTCTTGCAGCGCTTGTTCGAGCGCGCTGAGCTCTCTGGCGGACTCGACCGCCTCCTCGGAAGACGGGCCTTCCGCGAGCCGGTCGCTCAGGGTCTTGAGGCTGGCTGTTTGGTCCCGAAGCTGCTGATTCTTGTGGGAAAGCTCCTGGCGGAGCGCGGCCAGCTCGGCGTCCCGCGCAAAAACGCGGGTCTCGGCCTCGCGCAGCTTCGCGTCGTTGCCCTCGAGCTCCCGCAGCCTTGCGGCGCTGGCTTCTGACTGGCGCAGCTTGGCGTCGCGCTCGGCCAGCGACTTGGCGTCACGTTCGGCCAGCGCTTTGGCGTCAGCCAGGGATTTTGCGTCACGCTCAGCCAGCGCTTTCGCTTCCCGCTCAGCTCGCAGCTTTCCGTCCCGCTCAAGCTGCAGTTTCGCCTCCTGCTCCGTGAGTGACTTGCTGAGGCGTGTCTGCTCGGCTTCGGCCCTCCGCAGCGCCTCCCGCAACGCGTCGCCTTGGGCGCGGGCCTCCGCGCGCTCGGCTTCGGCTTCGCGCAGCTTCTCGCGGGAGCCAACTTCCGTGGCGCGCGCCTTTCTGAGCGCGTCGGCATCGACGGCGCCGCTCCCGACCACGCTGCGAAATGGCAGCTGGATGACCGCGAAAGCCTCAAGCGACACGGGATGCTGCGACGCGACCGCGATGAAGAGCTCCGGCTCCTCCGCCCCGCCCGGCACGAAGGCCGTATCAAGCGAAGGCTCGGGTGTGCCTTCGGGCGCAAAATCAGCCACCACGTAGCCCACGAAGGGCGCCTGCCCCAACATGCGCACCTGCTCGAACTCGGCGCGCACGGCGTCGTAGAGCGCGTAGTAGTCGAGCGCGATCATCCCCGCGGGCCGATGCGGCATGAGCGGGATCTTGGCGTCCGCGTTCAGCGACGCGAAGAGCGCAACGCCGCGTGGGCTGAGCGAGCGCCTCACTTGGCGGACCAGCGTGAGCGTGTCGGCGATCCCAGCGTCTTCGACGATGCACACATCGAAGGCGCCGTCGCGCAGCGCGAAGTGGCCGTCGGCCAGCGCTGAGAACGAGATGCTGGCCGAGCGATTCTTGGCGGTCGCCTCCGCCAGCCGAACGGGGTCGGGATCACACACGTGGACGATGCGAGCACCGCGTTCAATCAGGCGTTCGGGCAGCGCGGAGAGCGCCGGACCCACGACCAGGACCCGGCGCCCGCTGGCGATAGGCTCTGCGTAGGCGGCTAGGACGATGTTGGGCTCGACTACGGGAGACATGGCGGGGCGCGGAGGTTAGCCAATGCCCGCTTGCCACGCCAGGAGTTCGGCCCAGAGGCAGTGGGCGCCCGCGGCTTTCGCCGCACCAGCCCGGCCTTGCCACGCCTCGTCCGGGCTATGGGGCCGCCTCAGGGCTGGGCGCACGGCGTGGGGACCCGGCAGGGCGAGCCGCAGTTCAGCGCTAGCGCGTAGCGCTCAATCTGGGCGGGCGATTCGCGCCCGAGACCGGTGCCCGACAGGCAGAGCATCACGGAATCCTGCACGCTCAGCGGTCCGGCAGGGTCGCTGCACCAGTGGTTGAGGCATTGGCCATCCCGAAGCTCGTGCGCAGGAGGGCAGTCGGAGTCCGCTTCACAGCGCAGGGGTCGGCAGTCGAAGGGTCCAGCGAGGGCTTCGCCTGGCGCGACGTCGCAGATCCCGACGAGCCGCCCGCCCGTGAGCAGCTCTTGGCTCGCCTTGCCGGCGCGCCGCGGCCCCGCTTTCTGCTCGAACGTGCAGGCGCCCTCCGGATTGCAGTGCGCGGTGAAGGTGCGACGTTCGCTGTCCTTCAGCACCCGTTCGCTCCTGCGTTCACAGCTAAGCGTCAGGGCGCAGAGCGCGAGCAGCAGCCAGCCTCCCGGGACAGGGACAGGGACCCAGGCCCCGCGAGGCTCCAGATTGGACAACTGGAAATGCCGGCGCATGCTCCTGCCTGGACCCTAACATGTCGCCCTCTTGGGCCAGCTGGCTGTCGAGCCCCGCCGTTCTCGGCTCCTTGGCGGTCTGTTCCGTGGTTGCCGTGCTGGCTAGCGTGCTGCTCGTGCCCAGGTACTTGGCGGGCTTGCCGGAGGACTACCTCGTTTCGGCCGAGCATCACGCGCCCTCCCAGCGTCCCTTTTGGTTTCGGGTCGGCAAGAACCTGCTCGGCGCCGTGCTGGTGGGGCTCGGTGTCTTGATGCTGGCCTTGCCTGGTCAGGGGCTTGTCACCTTGCTGGTCGGCGTGATGTGCCTGGACTTCCCGGGCAAGCAGCGCTTGCTCCAGCGCTTGCTCGGCCAAAAGAAAGCGCTCGCGCTGATCAACCGCCTGCGACAGCGCCTCGATCGAGTTCCGCTGCGAGCACCGGACGGAGGCTAGCTGGGCTAGAGCGTCTTCTCGAACAGCCGGT
This sequence comes from Myxococcales bacterium, assembly GCA_031408355.1. GTDB lineage: Bacteria > Myxococcota_A > Polyangia > Polyangiales > Polyangiaceae > PMG-095. The sequence continues at coordinate 7,040 of JANNWK010000127.1, read as the reverse complement.
ACTTCTTGTAGACCTTGCCGCCCATCAACTTGATAGCGGTGTTGACCGGGCCGTTGTCCTCGAGGGTCCAGGACAGCTCGCCCCACTCCAGCCCCAAGCGTTTCCCGGCCGCGTTCATCTTTGCGTAGAGGTAGATGCTGAGGCCGGCGTACTTGCGCTGCGTCCGGAACTTTTTCTTGATGCCAAGGATGGCCAGTCGGGCCGTTTTTGGGCCCACCACCTTGAGCCGCCAGAGCAGCTTGGCTAGCCCGAGGGGCAGCAACTTGCCGTTGAGGTCGGCGATAAGCTCGTTGATGTTGGGGAAGGCCAAGGCGACGGCCGCCGGCTCGCCATCGACTTCGGTGATGTAGGAGAGCTCCGGGATGGCGATGAGCCTGAGGTCGGCGGCTAGCTTGGATAGCTCGCGCTCCGTGAGTGGCACGAAGCCCCAGTTGTCGCTCCAAGCGTCGTTGAACACCTCCATGATGATGCGCAGCTCGGCATCCAGGTTCTTCATGTCCACGTGTCGCGATTTGACTTCGGGCAGCGCCTCGACCTCGTCGTGCGCTTTGCGGGCGCGCTCCGGGATCTCGCCGACGTGGTAGCGCCAGGCATAGAAGTCCTTGGCCTTCTCGAAGCCCGCTGCTTGAATCAGGCCGGCCTGGTAGGGGCGATGGTGCTGCATCAGGATCATCGGCGGCGTGTCAAAGCCCTCGATCAGGCACCCGAGCTCCTCATTGATGGAGAGCGAAAAGGGGCCGCGGATCTGCTTCATCCCGCGATCGCGCAGCCAGTTCGAGGCCGCCTCGAGCAGAGCATTGGCCACGCCCTGGTCCTCGATCGTATCCAGGAATCCGAAGAAGCCGACGTCGTCGTTGTAGCGAGACAGGTATTCACGATCGATTTGCGCTGTCACGCGCCCGATGCACCAGCCGTTACGATGGGCCGTGAAGATCACGCCCTCGGCGTGCTCGAAGAAGGGGTTCTTCGCGCTCAAGCGATCCTTGAGCTCCATATCGAGCGGCCGCACGTAGTTCGGATCCCCGCGGTAGACGTAGTCTACGACGTTCAGGAAATCCTTGAGCTTCCCGCCAATCTGCGTTTCGCGAATCTCCAGGTTCATCTAAATGACGCCGTATTTCTTGCCGACCTTGGCGAAGCCCTCGAGAGCTCGGTCGAGGTGCGCGCGCTCGTGAGTGGCCATGTAGCTGGTGCGGAGCATGGCGCTTTTCGGCGGCACGCCCGGAGAGATGAAAGGGTTCGTGTAGATCCCGTGGTCCTCCAAGAGGTCGCGCCACATCATGATGGTGCGCAGATCTTGGCGGATAAAGATGGGGATGACGGCGGTTTGCGTGTGGCCGAGCTCAAAACCAAGCTTGGTCAACTCGTCGCGCATGTAGGTGAAATTCTCACGCAGCTTGTCGATGCGCCAGGTCTCCTCCTGCATCACCTCGAGCGCTGCCATCGCAGCAGCCACGCTAGGCGGGGCGGCGCTGGCCGCGAACATGAAGCTTGGCGCAAAGTGACGAATGTAGTCGAGCACCTTGCGATCGCCGACCAGGAAACCGCCGATGCTCGCCAGGGACTTGGAGAAGGTGCCGCCGATCAGGTCCACCTGATCCGAAAGGCCGAAGCTGTGGGCCGTGCCACGTCCGCCCGGACCAATCACACCGACGGCGTGGGCGTCATCCACGAGCAGCCGCGCGCCATGCTTCTTCACGATAGGCACGAGTTCGTCGAGCTTGGCTATTTCACCCTCGGCGCTGAAAACGCCGTCCGTTAGCACGAAAGCGCCCTCGCCCGCGTTCAACTTCTCGAGCGCACGGTCCAGCGATTCGGCGTCGTTGTGCTTGTAGCGGACCAAGCGCGCGCCCGCGGACTGCCCGAGCCTAACACCATCGTAAAGAGAAGCGTGCACGTTGCGGTCGATCAGCGCGACGCTCTGCTTGTTGCTGAGCAGTGCGGCGCACGTCGCGAGATTGACCTGGTAGCCGGTGGTGAAGACGAGCGCCGACTCCTTGCCGAAGAAGGCGGCGAGCTTGGCCTCAAGGTCCTCGTGCATCTTCATCGAGCCGTTGACGAGGCGCGAGCCGGTCATGCTCGTTCCGAAACGGTCGATGGCTGCCTTGGCCGCTTCACGCACCTTCGGGTGCGTGGTCAGACCCAGGTAGTTGTTCGAGCCGAACATGGCGACGCGCTTGCCGCCGATCTCGGCTTCGGGACCATCGTTAAAATCGAGCGGCCGGAAGAAGGGGTAGATCCCCATCTTCCGGGCGTTGTCGGCGGCCATGAACTTGAAGGCCTTCTCAAACACGTCGCGTCCGCCAATGCCGGCGAGCGAGTTGCGCTCCTTGAGCGACTCGTCCATGTCGGTCGAACCGCTTGTCAGGGGGGCGGACCCGTTGCTCGCGCCGTTGCTGCGGCGGGCTTCGACCTTGGACTCGCCAGGTGCGTCCCGGCCGATCGAGTCGTCGAGCGCCGGATCCACGTGGGGTAGTTCGTGACCGTTGAGCAGCACGCTCCAGGCGGCCCGCATCCGCGAACGCGCGTCGAGCAGGCCCTCCGTCGCTTTCATAACGCGATCGTCGGACACCCAGCGCATCAGCGAAGGACGCAGGAGCGCTTGTTTGCCTCTATCGACGAGGGCTTGACGGAGACCCATGATGCTCGCGTTCGTACGCGAGGGCTCGGGCAACGTCAACCGCGGGCGGGGCCGAGCCGCTGGGATTCATGTAGCCGTGGCGGAAGGCCACTCTTCAGTACCAGGCGTCGCGAGCTCGACGCTCTCCAGCACGAGACCATGCGCTGGCGCCGTGATGCCCAGATCTTTACGCAGTCCACTGGCGAACGCTCGCTCAAAGGCCGCCTGATCCAAGTGGCCCCGACCGATGTCCACCAGGGTCCCAGCGATGATGCGCAGCATGTTGTACAGGAACTTGTTGCCCGTCACGGTCAGCTCGGTGATGCGCGGGTCGTGCGTAGCGGGCCTCACACCGACGTGAAAAAGCTGTCGCACCGTCTCTTCTCGCTGGTCTGCCGCACCTCGGAAGGCCCGAAAGTCGTGTTCACCCACGAGCGCGCTCGCCGCTGTTTGCATCGCCAGCTGGTTTAACCTGTAGGGGACGCGCCAGACCAGTCGGTCGAGCAGCGGCTCGCGGGTACGGCTCTCGAGCACCCGATAGGTGTAGGTCTTCTGCAGGACGCAGCGGCGCGGCTCGAAGCCGGGCTCGGTGCGGGCTGCGCGCACCACCGCGATCTCTTGGGGCAGCTCCTGGTTGAGAGCCAGCACCCAGCCGCGCGAATCGATGTTGCGTGTGGAGTCGAAGGCGACCAGTTGACCCCGCGCGTGCACCCCGGAGTCGGTGCGACTTACGCCGCGCGTGGTGCTCGCGCGTGGGTCGACCGTGGCAATCGCGCCTTCGAGCTCACCTGCGACGGTGCGACCGTTCGTCTGCTTGGCGTAGCCGCAGAAGGGCGCTCCATCGTAAGACACCGTGAGCAGCACACCGTGGAAGTTCGGCGCGGGCGCCGCTTCCAGTGCGGTCATCGCCTACGTGCCGCCGGTGCCAGCGCTAGCGCCGCCCGAACCGCCTCCGCCGGCTTCCGTCGCGCCGCTCCCTGCGGTGCCAGCCGTTGCGCCGCCGCCCGACCCGCCGTCGGTGATCGCGGGCGGGCTCACAGCGTCGCCGACTGCGGTGATGCAATCGCCGCTAGCAGGGGCTGTGCTCGTGCCACCTGTACCGCCTTTGGCGGGCGTGATGTCGTAGAGGTCCAGAACTGGACAGTCTGTCGCCGTTTTGCCTTCCTCGTCGCAGCCGGTCAGGCCGAACGCCAGGGCAAAGCCGAGCGCGGCCAAGTGGTGGCGAGGGGGAGCAAGGGGGCGGCTCATCTTTTCGCCTGGAATCTCATCGGAACATTGATCTCGACGCAACCCCCTTGTGGGGCGGGCAGGGTAGCGCCGGCAAACTTGTTGATCACGCAGTTGCTGACGCCGGGGTCGTGGAGTCCGTCATTGACCGTTCGGGCGCTGCACACTTGCCCGCCCGGTCCCACTTTCACGCTAACGACCAGGGTGCCCTCCAAAGTTGCGTTGTTTCGCAGGGCCGTCTCGTAGCAGCCCCGGGACTGGGCCGCGCGACCCGAAAGGGCCGATTGGAGCGCGCCGCTGGCCGTTCCACTGCACTCCTTGGCGCAGGGATTGGGGCCGCCGCCGCCCTTGGCCTTCGGTTTTTCGTCGGGCTTTACGACTTCTTCCACCACCGGAGGCGGGGGCGGAGGTGGGGGCGGCTCGTCGAAAGCGGGCGCAGCGACCGCCGTCGCAGCCACCAGCGGAGCCTGCGTGACCGGCTCATCCCCGCTCGTTTTCCAAAGAATGAGACCCCCCATGACGAAGAGCATCAGGACGGCGGCAATGATGAAGGGGCCGCTACCACCTGACTTGGTTGGCGGCGGGGTAGTCTCAGCCATGCTGGCTTTTCTCCGAAATTCGAGGCGGCGGAGACTATAGCGACCCCATTGGCGGCGCGCGAGAGTTTCGCACTAGGAGCCCTTCAGTGACGCCGGCCGGCCTGTCAGCTGCTCGGTTGGACGCGCAGCAGTGCGACCGCGGTATCGCCCCAGCAGCGCAGTTCTTCCAGCAAGAGCGAGCTATTTGTGGCCAGAGCCAGAGAGCCGCTTGGCCCAAGCGGGCTGCGGGCCGCATGCTCGAAGGCGATCCGGGCCCCCGGTCCGGCCACACCGATAGCGGCCAACCGTTCGAGCACGAGCAGCGCTGCGGCTGCGTCCTTCCAGGGAGGATCGCAGAGGACGAGCTGAAACGGCGACAGCGGCGTGAGCTGAGCTACGGCCGACTCCGCCCGTGCAGCAAGCACCCGCGCGGCGGTCCCGATCCCTAGCGCGGCCAGGTTCTGGCGCAGGCAGGCGAGCGCCGGTCGGGCGGGCTCGACGAAGGCCGCGAAGCTGGCTCCGCGCGAGAGGGCCTCGATTCCGAGCGCGCCGCTGCCCGCGTACAGGTCGAGCACCCGGAGCTCGGCGACATCGCCCAGCACGGAGAACAGCGCTTCCTTGACGCGTGCGCCGGTGGGACGCGTGGCGTCGCCTGCGGGTGCGCCGAGCACGCGCCCTCCGTAGCGTCCAGCGACTACACGCATTCGCTCAGCTCTTGGTGCGTGAGCATCCCCTCCGCTTATATCAGGTTGTCTCGATCTTGCTCCACATCTGTCGGCGCATGCGTTGTCGCTGTCGGTCGTTGCCGGTGATGAGCCGCGCCGCGCTCCACGCGGCGATGAGCTCGCCCTCCTGGCCTAGCCCGGGCAGCACCGTCTTGCCAACGAGGTAGCAGCCGCGCACGGGACCGCGCACCGGCTCGCCGCCAAGCTCTAAATAACCGGCTGGCTCGCAGGTCCAAAGGCGCTCCATCGGCTCGGCGTTGGGCGCGACTCCGCTCAGGTGGGCGCGGTCGATCTCGCGGCGCGCGCCGGAGCGGAAGTCCCAGAGCGGCAGGCCGTCGTGTGTGGAGTCCACCACGCACAAAGCGCGCTCCAGGAAGGGCAGGTGTTCTCGCAATGTCGAGAGGACCGCGTCGCGCGCCTCCAGAATAGTGAGCGCCCCGCGGGTCGGCAGAATCGCCTCGGCCACAAGCAAGGTTTGGTTGTCGTCGGGATCTGTGTCGTCGAGGGCCCGGGGCGAGAGCCGCGACAGACGCAGCGCCGGGCAACGTGGATCGCGCCGGCCGTAGCGGGCTGGCACCACGAACGACTCCGCTGGCAACAAGTCGGGCAGCGCGTCGGCATGCACGCGCAGACTGACCACGAAGCGCCCGGCCTCGGCGCGCAGCTGCGGCCAGTCATTGCGCGCGTTTTTGGTGATGCCCTCGCCGCTTGCCAACTCCGCCACCGCCTCGCCGGATTGGTCGGAGACGATCGAGCTGCAGCCGGTGGCTTCGCTCTCTCCGTCCTCGATCACCCCGACGGCGAGCCCACGCCTCACGACGATCGAACTGGCGCGGCGGTCCATGGCGACGACGCCGGCGTGAGCCTCGATGCGCTCCACGAGGAAGCTTGCCAGCTCTTCCTCACTGCGAGCCAAGGCCGAGACTCCGCGTGTCCAGGCGCCGTGCAGCCGCGCCAGACACAGCGGCGGCAGCCGGTCGGGCGGCAACGCCAGGTGGGTCGCGAAGGAAGCGGGCAACCACAGCAAGTCGCGGAACGGATGACCGCTCGGGAATTTTGCCAGCAGGTCGGCTTGGCGATCCGACTTCAGGTACGACAACGTCGCCGCGATGCGCCCCGTTTCGAAACGCTCCCAGAGAGAGCCGGGCGGCCAGACCGCATCCTTCTCGAATGCCAGATCCGCCTGCGCGTTGACCTGGGCTAGGGTTGAGTAAAGCTCGTCGACCACCTGACGCACCTCTGGAAACTCGCGTTCGATCTCGCGCACGAAGAGTTCCATGTCGGGCGGCACTTCAAGCCGTCGACCCGGCGACAACCAACCGAACATGGGGTCGAGCGCGGACATGCGTCGGCGAAACTGCTGGCTCTGCGCGAGCTCGTGCAAGATGTTCCGGAACACGGGCGACGAACCGGCCAGGAACGTGAAGGGGCGTCGGGCCAGCACGCGCTGGTCGTATCGGTACAGCTGCCCCCGCTGACCCTGACCGAGCAGCAGCACCCGAAAAGCTCGCCGGGCCAGCATGGCTGCCGCGAACAACGAGCCGAGCGACCGACCCAGCACGATGACGTCGTAGTGCCGCGAGGTCACCCGGCGCTCATAGCACGCGGATTGCGGGGCGTTCCGGGCTGAACGGCTGAAGCCGCAGTGGAGGTCGCTTCCCCAGCACACACTGGCGCACGATCGCCGCCGAAATCGGGGCCATGAGGATACCGTTACGGTAGTGCCCGCTCATCAGTAGCAGGCCTTGGGTCTTGCTCGGGCCGAGCAGGGGTAGCTCGTCCTCCGTGTATGGGCGAAAGCTCGACCAGGTCGAGAGCAGCTCAGCGTCCGCGAGGGCCGGCACGAGTCGGATCGCGGCTGCCAGCAGCTTCGCGACCGCGCCGGCTGTG
>JANNWK010000126.1:0-1990 GCA_031408355.1 Myxococcales bacterium | reverse complement strand
TCGTCGTCACCACCGGCCTCGTGCTGCAGGAACTCCTGCAAGGCTTCGCGGGTGCCAAGGCCGGCAAGCAGATCGTCGAGCGCTTCTCTGCGCTCGCCTTGCTTCAACCCGATCGCGACGACCATGTGGCTGCGGCGGGCCTCAGAAACTCGTGCCGAAGGGCGGGTGTGCAGATGGGCACGGTCGGCGCGTTCATCGCTCAACTCTGCATCCGGCACAAGCTCGTATTGCTGAGCACCGACCAGGATTTCGTGCACGCGGCGAAGCACAGCAGTCTCAAGGTCTGGTCGGCAAAGGCGCCCAAGCCGCGGAGGTAGCGGTTCCCAGGGATGGCGCCGTGCCCGAGGCCCATTGCCCCTTCGTCCCCCCGATTGCTGATGACGGGCCACCACCCATAGCGCAAGCTGCGGGTGTCCACCAGATGGAGCGTGCCATGGCAACCTCATCGCCGTCGCGCAGGTCGATCCCGGTCCCCGAGTCGACTGCCGCCAGAGTCGTCGCAATCACGGCCCTGCTTGCCGCCCTGGCGGGGCTGGTCAAGGTGGGGCTGGACATCTACAACGCCGTGCTGGCCACCCCCGTCGGCGAGAGCGAGCGCACCAACGAGTCCAAGTTCAAGGAGCACTTCGGCAAGTTGCCGCTCGTCGAGCAGCCGGTGATGCTGCGCGACAAGAACGACGCGACCGAGATGCTGGTTCAGGTCTATCACAACGGCGACGTGCTGGTGCGCTACAGCGGGATCGACCGGTGGTTGCCTTACAAGTCAGCGCAGCCCGCTGCGCCGAAGAAGTTCAGCTTCCTCTCATCCGCCCACGCCCAACCGGCGGCACCCGCCACGGTAGCTGCGCCCAGGCCTTCGGTGCAAACCTCGCTCCCCGAAGGAAAGCGGCCCACGATCACGGTGGACCTGGAGGCGTATCGCCGCGCGGCTGCGGTAGGGGCGGCGGCTGGAGCCGCGGTATCGGCGCCGCATTCCAAGTTCGCGCTGTCAGACATCCAGTACTCGAGCGGCGGCTTCTCCAAGTCCACGCGCGTCTATGAAAGGGTGTTCCCTGCCGCGCCCGGCCACAAGATCACCGGCTTCGACCTGCAGCCCGCCAGCCTGAACAACGCGCAGATTCGCAGCGCGCAGATCGTCGACGGCGGGAAGGCAGTTCGGGTCGAGTATTCGCTGACCAGCGGGCCGGTGTTCGACCAGTACAGGGGCTGGATCCATGCCACGATCTCGGTCGACCAGGGGCGAGAGTGACGGTGCCGGCGTTGCTGCGGGCCGATGACCTTCTGCAAGCGGAGCGCCTCGAAGCCTGGCGGTAGGTTCTCGTAGCCACAAGAGTCTCGCCTCGGTTTGAATTCGTATCCCATGTGATACATTCACCCCGTGATCGAAGTTCGCCAATCGAACGTCTACGCCGAGTGGTTTGATCGCTTGCGTGATCGACAGGCCAAGGTTCGCATCGACATTCGAATCCGTCGCCTCTCGCTCGGCAACGCCGGCGATGTGAAGCCCGTGGGCGAGGGTGTCTCGGAGTTGCGGGTCGACGTCGGGCCGGGGTACCGGGTCTACTTCGTTCAACGGGGAAGCGAGTTGATCGTCCTGCTTGCGGGCGGAGACAAGGCTTCGCAGGAGCGGGACATTCGACAGGCCAAGGCGCTTGCGCGCGAGTTGTAGGAGTTCAAGCATGCCAAAGACCATCACCGTTCCCTGGGACCCGGCCGACCATCTAAAGACGGATGAAGACATGGCTGCCTACCTCGAGGCTGCCCTTGAAGAAGCCGACCCCGCCGTGGTTGCCGCAGCGCTGGGCGACATCGCTCGCGCCAAGGGCATGACCCAGGTTGCACGCGAGGCGGGGCTCGGTCGAGAGAGCCTGTACAAGGCCTTGTCGCCGAACGGCAACCCCGAGTTCGCCACCGTTCTGAAGGTGATTTCCGCGCTCGGCCTGCAGCTTCATGCGACGACGATTGGGGTGAAGGGCGCGCCGTGACCGGG
>JANNWK010000125.1:0-3008 GCA_031408355.1 Myxococcales bacterium | reverse complement strand
CATCGTTTATCACTCGCTGTTCGATGCCTTCGCGCCCGACGACGCCGCCGAGCTCGCGGCCCACGATTTCGCGCTGCGCGCTCGCAAGAGCGTGCTGTCGCTCATCACCGATAAGCGCGAACGCATCCTGGGCCCACTGGGCGTCGCCGACCGGCAGCGGCTGGAGCGACATTTCGACGAGCTCCGCTCCCTCGAGCTGCGCATCGCCGCCATGCCGCCGGGCGCGGGCGGGCAATGTCAGAAGCCTCCCCTTCCCACCGACAACCTACCGCTCGGGGTCGACAACGCCGGCTCGGGCTCCGAAACCATCGGCTCCAACACCGGCTACAGCGACGAGGACACGCGCGCGCGGCTGCTGGCGGACCTCATCCACATGGCCTTCGTCTGCGACCTCACGCGCGTGGCCACCCTGCAGATCACGGTCTTTCAATCGCACATGAACATGCTGCCGGTCTCCACCGCCTTCGGCCTACCGATCCGGGCGGATCTGCACGAATGCGGGCACAATGGCGACGCGGACACGCGCGGCCAGTACCCGGTCAGCCGCTGCCTGGGCTGGCATATCGGCCACTACGCCTACCTGCTCGACAAGCTCAAGAACACGCCCGAGGGCGCGGGCACGGCCCTCGACAACTCGGTCGTCATCTTCATGCCTGAAGCCGGACACGGCATTCAACTGAATGACAGCACCGCGAATTTCCAAACGCACTCGGTCGATCGCATGGCGCTCCTGGTAGGAGGTGGCAAGGCCGGCGGGCTCGCGCCGGGTCGTCACATCGTTTCAGCGAACGCGCACCCGGGCCAGGCGCTCATCAGCGCCATGCAGGCAGCGGGCTACGCGGGGGACACGTTCGGCGAAGTCACGGGCAACCTGCCCGAGCTGTTCGGGTAGCCGCGGCGCTCGCGCGGCTTACTTGGCGACCGTCGGATAGCCGCGCCAGGTCCAGAGCAGCGTTTCGGCCAGCGTAAGGTCGTAGATCTTGCCGTCGCAGTGACCCGCGTCCTTCGCGAACAAGAAACGGTAGTGGTAGTTCTTGGCCTTCAGGGCGGCCGCCGTGCGCTGGTTGGCCATCACCCAATTGTGTTGGGTGTTCTCGGGGTCGTTGGCACGGAGGTCGTTCTCCGACACGTGCGTAAAAATGCGCAACGGCTTGATGGGCGTGTTCTTGATCAGCTCTTTGCTGGAGTGGTACTCCCAGGCGCCATACGGGAACTCGACCTCCTCCGCCGCGTCGCTGTCCTGCTGGTCCACGAAGGTGCCGGAGTACGTGATGAGCCGACCGAACAGGTCGGGGCGGAACCAGCCCATCGTGAGGGCCGCGGCGCCGCCTGAGCTGCAGCCCATCGTGGCCTTGCCTTGCGGGTCTTTGGTGAGCTTGAGGTTGGGGTAAGCGGCCTTGATGGCGCCGTTGGCCAGCACCGCGGGCAGCACCTCGCCATCGATGAAGCTGGCCAAGCGACCCGACATGGTGTCGTACTCCAGGCCGCGCTGGCTGCCGTAGCTGTCCCCGCCGCCGTTGGCCACGGTGATCACGATGAAGGCCGGCAGCTTGCGAGCGGCCTCGGCTTCGATCGTCAAGTTGTCCAGCGCGTTCTTGATGAGGCCGAGCGGGCCGGGGCCGTCGTGCACCACGAGCAGCGGCGCCTCGGTGCCGTCCACGTACTTGGCCGGCACGTAGACGTTGATCTGGCGCGTGAACGCCTTCGGTTCGTTCAGCGTCGTGTCGTCGCCCTTGTAGGTCTGGCTGTCCGCCGAGCTCATGCTGAACTGAAAGTCTTTGCCCTTCGGCGCGCCCTTGTCAGTAAGGTCCGGATCCTTCGGATAGTCGGGCCCAATCTCGAAGTCCCCGTCACCTTCGGTACCCGGGTCCATGACGGTGCCGCCCGAGCCCGCCAGGCCACCTGAGCCAGCCGCACCGCCCGGGCTCCCCGCACTGCCCCCGCCCGCCACGGTCTGACTGCCCGCCGTGCCCGCGCCGCCCGTGGAGCTGCCGGCCGCGACGGTGCTGGAACCCGCCCCGCCCCCGCCTCCCCCGGGCCCACTGCCCGCGGACCCGCCGGAAGTGATCGCCGCCGGGCCTTCCTCAGAGCTACAGGCAGGCAAGACGCAAAGCGAGGCGAGCACAAGCAACGAAGTTCGGGGCGCGAGGTTCAAGGTAGCTCCTGGGGGGTGGCGAAACGGGATCTCGTCACCCAAGTGAGTGCCCGGAGCTTGGGCTCATTGGGTCCTCCTGTCCGGAATACCGTTAGAATCGCAAATATCGGCTCAGAGCGCCCGACGGGGTCTCGGCGGGGTCAGGGTGGCCGTAGTATGAAGTCGGGCCATGCCAGTCCCCTCCCCGAACGCCCGACTCGGTGTTGCGCTCGCCGTCGCGGGCATGGGCGCGCTGTGCGCCGGTTTCAGGCTCAGCGCGTTGTCGCTCTTTGGCGCCGGCATTCGGCAACTGGAAAAGGACTGGCGCGAGCGCCATCCCGACTTTCGGGGGGGAGCCGCTGAACGCTGGCAGGCCTCGCTGGCCTTCTACCGAGCAACCCACCAGAACCCGAAGAACCGCACGCTGCACCTGGTTGGCATCCCCCTCATCCTGGGAGGGGCGGTCGGCCTGTTTGCGTCCAAGCCCCTGAGCCCAGTCAGTGGGCTGCTTTGGGCGGGCTCGCTCGGCGCCTTCGCGACCGGCTGGGCCCTGAACCTCGTGGGCCATGCGGCCTATGAGAAGCGGGCCCCCGCTTTCAGCGAGGACGGCCTTTCCTTCATCGCTGGGCCCGTCTGGGACTTCCAGGAGCTGCTGAAGCTCGGCCAGCGTCGCTAGGAGCCTGGAAAATTCGCGCGGCTTCTCAGATGGCTTCTCCTGGGAGCCAAAGGGGCCTACGGTCCCGCCGGGTAACGGGCCCCCTAGCGCCCGGCTTTTCAGGAGGAAATTTTATGTCAGCCACTCGAGGCCGCAGCATTTCATCGAAGCTCATGGCCGCAATGCTTGTCGCCAGCATCCCCTTGCTCGGCAACTGCG
>JANNWK010000124.1:0-3610 GCA_031408355.1 Myxococcales bacterium | reverse complement strand
GGAGGAGGCGGGGTGCTCTGAGCAAGGGCTGGGCTGCTGTGAAGCGCCGCAGCGAGGGCGAGGCCGAACAAGAACGAGAGCGGCCGGCGCGGCCTCGCGAAGGGCGACGAGCCATTGCCCACGTGGTGATACGCGCGTCGCGTTTGAGTCCGATTCCCCTTGTATTTCATAGTTTTTTTGCAGTCCGGCGCAAGACGCAACAACGGTTGCGCCTTAAGCTTCCCCGCGCTCAGTTTGCTGCGAGCACCTTCAGCGCCGCTCCAGCGATGCCGTCGTTGGTTGCAGGCGCCCCGCCCGCACCCTTGGTGCCGGCCTTGCCGACCGTGATGGTGGTGTCAGCGCTGACCGTCGGAGCGAGCGCGCCTTTCCAGACGATGCCGGCAGAAACGCCCCCGGCGCCGCCCCCACCCGCGCCGCCCGCGCCGCCTTTGGCGCCCGCTCCTCCGGCGCATGAATTCGCGGTTGAAATGGTGCCTCCGCCTCCACCCGCGGTGTTCTGCCCCGCCTGCCCGGCAGCGCCGCTGCCGCCGTTGCCAGCATCAGCGGTGGTGAGCGTCGAACCCTCGAGCACGACGGGTGAGGCGAGTGCGAGCAGAGCGATGGAGGCACCGCCGCCTTTGCCTGCGGTGCCGGGATTGCCGCCGCAACCACCGCAACCGCCACCGCCGCCGTGGCCGGAGGCATTCAAACTGGCGCCGCCACCGCCGCCTTGGCCTGGTGAACCGGTGACCCCATCGAGTCCCGCGGATGACTGCCATCCCGATGCTGACGCGATTCCGAGTGTCGTCGCTCCCTCTGCAGCTTCTTGCGCGGTTGCGTCCGCGCCTTTCTTGCCGCTGCTGCCCGCACCGCAATCTCCTGCCGCGGGGTCGCCGCCGAGGCCGCCTCCGTGATCGGGAAGCCCTTTCGCCCCATTAATTCCACTGCTACTGGGGGCGCCCCCCAGTCCGCCCACGCTCATGAGGGTGGCCTGACACGCGCAAATCTTCTCAGCCCCGCCACTCCCCGCGGGATTCTCCGGGTTGCCGTTGAGGGAGGCAGCATCCGGGAAGGTAAATGGCGCCAGGGCGCCGTTGGCGCCGGCTTTGCCTTTGCCAGCGGTGAGGGAGACGGAGCGCAGCGAGACCTTTGGGGAGGCATTGACGATGGCCGCCCGGGCGGATTCACCGGGCGCGGCGGCGTCGCCGACCTCGAAAGCGACGCTGTCGATGAGCAAGTCATCGGTCACGGTGTCCACCTTCAGGGCGGGCCCTGGGGTGGTCGGTTTGAATAGAGGTTTGGCCGCGTCTGCGCTCCAATCCGTGCACTTGAAGCCCCCGAAGATGTTGGCGCCGGCCGTGAGGGTCACGTGCTCGTCGTAGGTGCCGCTGCAAACGAGCACGAGCTTGCTACCGCCCGCGACCTCGACGGCTTTGGTGAGGCTGGCGAGCGGCGCGTCTTTGCTGCCCGCGTTAGCGTCGTCACCGTCCGGCGCCACGAAGACAGCGAAGTCGTCGGACACGAGGCAGGCCTCTTCGTTGGGGCTCTTGGTGGCGTCGCACTCGCCGCTGCCAGCGCCGCCAGCGCCGGCCATGCCAACCGTCCCGCTACCGCCGCCGCTTCCGCCCGTCGTCTCGCTGCCGCCACCGCTGTTGGTCCCGCCGCTGGAAGCGCCGCCCTTCCCGCCGGTAGTCGACTTGCCGGCGCCTCCGCCATTCGACGTGCCGCCGCTGGGTGGGCAGGTCGAAGTGTTCATGCAGTCGTCCATCGTGCTGGTACACGCTGACGCGAGACCCAGTGAAACCAGAGCCGTGACACAGCCGAACGCAATTCCAGTACGAAACATGAGCTATCCCTCTTAGAAATTACCAAGAACCCAAAGGCGCGCCCCAGCGTGGGAAGCGCCGCCACCAACTCTGAATTTTTTTCCAGCCACAGCCGTCGTCGAGCGCGACTCTGGCCACAGCAAATACGTGGCGGTGCCGATCAAGGCGGCGCCAGCCACGGAAAATCCGATCACCTCGTAGGTCAAGTGACGGTCGCGGGCTTGGGCGGCGTCCTTCTGTGCCGCGCAATTGGCACTCGCGGCATCGAAGCACCCGGACGGGCCGTTCTTGTTTTTCAGCGCATCGATATCATCGCGGTCGCTGCCGGCGGCGAGAGCGAAGCCAATGCCGACGCCGAGGCCCACGGCGGCAAGGCCTGCCCCGACGTACACGGGCACCATGGAGCGTTTCGGCTCCGGCTCCGGCTCCGCCAGCGTCGGCACCTCCGGCAAACCCGATTCGACGGCGGCGGCGGCAATCGCGATTGGTGCGGCTGACGTCGGTGGCGCTTCCAAGTTGAGCGTGACCTGTTGTTCTTTCCCAGCAACGGCCTGCAACTCTTGCTGTGCCTTGGCTGCGCCGAGCCGCGCTTCGAAGACTCGCTTGCCAGGCTTGACGAATGCTTCGGTCTCGAGTGGGGCGGTACCCACTACCTTGCCGTCGATCAGGATTTCAGCGCCTTTTGGCGCCGTGACTCCGACCGAGCCGACCTTGGCCTTGGCAGCGATGAACGCCTGCTTGGCGTTGGCCAGGTTGTTTTCGTTCTCTTTCGCTGAGACGTTCCTGAAGTAGTAGGCGAGGTGCTGCGCGCTCTCAGCAAAGTGCTCGAGGTTGAACTCGGCTTGCGAGAGTGAGAGCGCGACATCGTACGAGGGTCGAATCGTCCAAGCGTCGGTGAGCTTGGCCTTGGCATCGACCCAATGCTGGGCCTTGATGGCCTCTTTGCCTTGCTGATAGAGCGTGCGACGACGGTCTTCTTCGGGGGATAGCGCTGATGAAGCGCCACCTTGCGCGTAGGCAAGCTGAGGCTGGAGCGTGGCCGCGAGTCCGACGAGCACGAACGGATAGAGCGATTTCGGGAACATGCGTCTAAGTCAGTCTTCTTCCCAGGGCTTGCTTGGATCGAAGCCTGGGCGAGTCTTGGCGCCGGCCGGAACAGGTTTCACGGTCGGCAGCGGTTTCGAGGAGGGGGCAGTTTTCTTCTTTGCTGACGAGCTGCTCGCGGCGCTTGCCGGAGTTGGGGTTTCCAAGGGCGATGGGGCGGTTTGAACGGTATCGATGCTGCCCGTGGGGACGGGCTGACTGGCTGGCGCAACGTCTGGCGCCGCCGCCGTAGCCTTCGGCGTTAGCGTGCCGCTTGTCTGCGCACCCTCCCCCAGAGCCCGAATCCAGAACCCCACCACCAGGAGCACGAGCAACCCCGCGACGACCCCGACGACCAGCGAGCGGCTGTCCTTCTTCCGTGCCACGGGCAGCACGATCGTCACATCTGTCCGCGACGTATCAACCGGCGGCGCCGAAGGCGAGTCCGCGGCTTTGCTCGCAACGACGGGCAGTGGTGCCTTGACGGTGGGCACTTTGATGAGCGTCGTCGCGTCGCGATCGATGGGGCTTGCAACCTGCGCCTTCGGCGCCACAAACCCTCCCCGTGGCGTCGTCACCACGGGCTCCGGCTCGGTGAGCACGGGTTTTCGATTGGGGGGGACGGTGTCTTGGAGTGGGGTTGCCCCCACCCGTCGTGCTCGCGCCTTCGGCGCTGCGCGCGCCGACCTCCCCCAAACCCGTGCTCGCGCGGGCCTGTGGCC
>JANNWK010000123.1:0-4768 GCA_031408355.1 Myxococcales bacterium | reverse complement strand
GCCAACCGACGACGCGGGTCCTAACGAAGGAGTCCAGACGCCGCCAGCAGAGCGATCATCACCACGGCGAACACAAGGAACCCAGCTCGACTCATGGGCTTGGACCTTGAGCCGGCGGCCAGCAAGCGCCAGCGGCACAGCCAATTTCGCACAATTCTTCACGCTCGGTGACCAGGAGCACCCGTCCGAAGCTGCTCGCCGCCGGGGCGGCGGGCGTGGCAAGCTAACCGTCCTCGGCCTGGCGGTTGGCCGACGAGGACAAGTCCCCGGCCCCTTTGACCCTCCAAGACCTGCAACTCCCCTCTATCGCGACCCTCCGCGCCATCGCAGCGCTGCGCAGCCCCCATCTTTCATTGGTGCGTCCCGCGCGCATCGGCCTCGGCTTCGAATCGGCCGGCGCCAACCAGAAGACGCTGGCTGAAGTCGAGCGTGTGCTCGGTGGCCCTGGCAGGCTTTCCCTGCCCTACTCGCTGCGTTGGCTGCTCGACGCGATGACGGGGCTCGGCGTCCTGCACCGAAGCATGGGGTTCGTGCACGGAGAGGTGCAGCCCGCTCATCTCGTGCTCGGCGAAGACGGAGTCGGTCGGCTCATCCCCGTGGTTCACCCGCATTGGGCACGGGGCGAGGCACGCGATCCGAATGGCTTGTACTACCTGCCACCCGAAAAACTGCTGGGTGACCAACCAGACGTGCGGGGCGATGTGTTCAGCGTCGGAGTGATGCTGTGGGAGGCCGTCGCCGGCCGAAAGCTGATGGATGCCACCAACGTGGACGACATCATCTCACGCCTCATGAGCGGCTCTATTCCGCTCGCCGAGGCGCCCGAGGGCGAGGCCTGGACCGAACCGCTCGCGTTGATCGCCGAGCGCGCCATCTCGGTCGATCCCGGGCAACGCTTCCCCAACATGGCGGTGATGAAGGAAGCCGTCGATAGCGCCTGCCAGCGCTACTTGGCCAGCGCCCCCGGCTTGGCGGAGCTGTTCGACGCACCCGAACGCCGCGCGCGGCCCGCCCTGCGGGAGTCCGTTGCGCCAGACAGCGAAAGGGTCACTCAGCCACCACCCCAAGTCAGCGAAGAGCTGCTGGAAGCCGCAGCGGAACGGCTGTCGCGCACCAGCTACGCGCCGCTTGACTCCGACGACGACGTCACCTCGCCCAACATCGCCCCTTCGCCGCTCGCCCATCACAACGACCCGGATGGGCCCGCGGCACGCCCAGAACAAGCGGCGCTTCCCCAAACATTGGGTCCAGTGGCTCCGGCTCCTTTCCCAATGGTCACTGCACGTGGCCGCACGCCCGCCGGACCGCACGGCGCGGCGCCTGCCACAGCGAGCCAGCCCGCGCCGGTCGCGGTCAGCCAACCCGCACCGGCTACGACTCCGCGCGGCGCTTCGTTGGCGCCACTCGTCAAAGCCCCACCACAAATCTTCCAGGCGGAGCCGGACTTCGAGTTGCCCGTGCCGCGCCCAGGCAGGGGCAAGCTGTGGCTGGCCGTCGCTGCTGCTCTGGTGCTGGGTGCACTTGCCCTCGCGCTGCTTCCCCGCGGCCCCGCATCACCCAGCAGTCCGCCAACGGTTGAGACGGCCCAGAAGGCCGCGCTGGATTCGGCGGCGAACGGAAGCCCCGAACCGGCGGAGCCGGAGGCACCCGTCCCTGCGCCGGCGACGGCCAGCGCCAGGGCGATCGCCATCGCGTCGACCCCGGCCTCCCCCGACGACGTGCCCCAACCCTCGTCGGCCGTCGCGCTCCGCGCCGGCGCAGCTCGGGCCCATGACGGTAGCGCCCGCAAGCCGACGCCCGCCGCGACGCCCCCCGCGACGCCCGAGCCGCCGACCCCCAAGCCTGCCAAGCCGAGCTCGCAGAGCAAAGCGGTCCCAGTGAGCGAAGGCGAACGCTACGGGATCTAGCCGAAAGGGCGGACTTTCTCGGCCAATCCGTTAAGGCGTTGACGCCGAAGCGGGTTAGACTATATCCAACTCTAGACCGAGTCTGGCATGTTACCGTGCCGCCAACCGTTAGAAATCTGGAGATTTACGCAATGATCGTTCCCGGTACTCAACTTCCCCCCTTCAAGACCGTGGCCTGCGTCAGCATCGAAAAGGGCAAGGAGTTCGCCGATGTGTCCTCAGGCGACTACCCGGGAAAATGGCTGGTGATCTACACCTACCCCAAGGACTTCACCTTCATCTGCCCGACCGAAATCGTCGAGTTCGACAGGAAGCTTTCGGCGTTCGCGGATCGCGACGCGGTGGTGCTCGGAGGCTCGACGGATAACGAGCACTCGCACCTGGCGTGGCGCAAGGATCACGCTGATCTGAAGGGTCTCAAGCACCCGCTGCTGTTCTTCAGCCCCGCACTCTCCCAGTCTCTCGGCATCCTTCACCCGAAGGACGGCGTGGCCCTCCGCGCAACGCTGATCGTCGATCCCGACGGCGTGGTGCGTTACGCCAGCGCCAACGACCTGGACGTCGGGCGGAACGTGGACGAGGTGTTGCGCGTGCTTGACGGTCTGCAGACCGACGAGCTCTGCGCCTGCAACTGGAAGAAGGGCGACGAGACGATCACGGCCCAGCAGCGAAAAGCTGGTTGATGGAGCAAACTGCCAAACTGGCAGAGGCATTTCCGGACGTTGCTCGCGACGTCCGGATCAACCTTCAGAACGTGCTCTCCCCAGGCACGCTCAACACGGACCAGGTTTGGGGCACGGCGCTCGCCTGCGCGGAGGCCGTGCGCAACGAGGCCCTACGCCGCGCGATCGCAGCTGACGCGCGCGCAGCCGGCGTCGCCGACGGCGTGCTCGCAGACGCCAGGGCCGCGGCCGTCATGATGGCCATGAACAACGTGTTCTATCGCTTCAAACACATCATCGGCAAGGACGTGTACGAGAAGAAGCCGGCTCGACTGCGGATGCAGCGACTGGCCCAGGTGACCTCCAACAAGGCCGACTTTGAGCTGTTTTGCTTGGCGGTCAGCGCCATCAACAACTGCCATTCCTGTATGGCCGCCCACGAAGCCACCGTCTTGAAGCAAGGGCTGACCGAGGACCACGTGCTGGACGCCGTGCGCATCGCGGCGACGCTCCACGCCGCGGCCGTTGCGGTCGAGCTATCTCAGGCTACGGATTTCGAAGCCAGCACCCCAAACGCCGGAGCACGTTAGACTCCGCCCATGGCACTAACCGACGATTTCGCCTCCGCGCAGCTGCGCGTGAAGCAGCTCTCGAAGACGCCCGAGGCGGCGGAGCTCTTGGAGCTTTACGCGCTCTTCAAGCAGGCCACCGTCGGCGATGCCCGGGGCGAACGCCCCGGCATGCTGGACTTCAAGGGCCGTGCCAAGTTCGACGCCTGGTCGAGCCAGAAGAGCAAGTCCCAGGACGCCGCCATGCAGGGCTACGTGCTGCTCGTCAGCCGGCTCGCGGCCAAGTACGCCTGACTCGGCGACCCTCGCAGGAATGGTCGGCATGAATCGTGGATGGTGGACCATCACGCGTTTGCGCGGAGCGCCAGTGCGTCTGCACTGGACGGTGCCGCTTGGGGCCTTCGTGATGGGTCGATTCAGCTTCGTACCGGCGTTCTGGCTAGGCTTCGTGGCGCTCGTGTTGATCCACGAGCTGGGGCATGCGCTCCTCGTGCTCCGCTACCGGCTCGGGCTGAGTGAAATCGCCATCCACGGCCTGGGCGGCCACTGCCAACACCAGCGTTCCGGCACACGGTTTCAAGAGGCGGTCGTCGCCTGGGGCGGCGTCTTGGCACAATCTGCCCTGCTTTTGGCCGCCTACGCCTGGACCCTCAGCGTGGGGCCGCCCAGCTCCGAGCATGCCGCGCTCCTGCTGCACGTCTTCACGAGCACCAACCTCTGGCTCATCGCCATCAACCTGCTACCGATAGCGCCGCTCGACGGCAGCAAGGCTTGGCCCCTGCTCGGCATGCTGGGCGAGCGCTGGCGGCAACGCCGCTCGACGGAAGGGCGTCGCGAGCCGCCAAGCAATCCGGTGGACGAACAGCTCCGAGCCATCAAGCGCCTGCCAACGGGCGAAACCCCAGAGGAGCGCACCGACCGGCTCGTTCGCGAGCTCATCGCCCGTACCACCCAGTCCAAAGATGATCGCTGAGAGCCGCTAGGAGCTGCAGGAGAGCATCGAGCAGCCGGGGCGATTGCGCGCCCAATCCGGGCGTTTCTCGGCAAATTCCTGGAACTCTGGCTGCTCGTCGAACGGATGACGTAGCACCTCGAGCAGCTCCGCAACCAGCGAAGGATCGCCCTGTTCAGCGCGATCGATCGCTAGCTGGGCCACATAGTTACGGAGCAGGTACTTCGGATTGACAAGGTTCATGGCCTGCCGACGTTGCGCGTCGGGCGTGCCGTCCTCGCGCACGCGCGCGACGTACCGGCGAAGCCACTGCCCCAACTGCGCACGGTGTTCAGCGCCGACGCTCTCAGGCTCGTAGAAGGCCGCTTCCAGCGGCGCCAGCAAGGCCGCTTCGGACAGCTCTGCTGAAGCCCGCGCCGGCACGTCGGCCAACCGCCGGAAGAAGATCGCCATGTCCGTCTCGACCGACGCGAGCAATTCGAGCAGGCCATCGACCAGCGTCGAATCTGGATCGGAAAGTCGTACAAGGCCGAGCTTTGCCGCCATGCTGCGGGCGCGGGCGGCGTCGAGCGTCGCCGTGAAGGTTTGCAGCACGGCCTCGAGCGCCTCTACGTCAGGGGCGAGCGGATAGATGGCGTTGGCCAGGCAAACGACGTTCCAGAGCGCGACGCGCGGCTG
>JANNWK010000122.1:0-16462 GCA_031408355.1 Myxococcales bacterium | reverse complement strand
CCTGGGCCATCCGACTAAGAAGTTAGCCGCGCGGTCTCGCCGCCTCGCAGTTTCACCACGCCTCGATCCGCCACTCCCGCTGCCTGGCGATCTTTCTGAGTCGCGCGTCCGGATTGACCGCGACCGGCGACCGCACCACCTCAAGCAAGGGTAGATCCGTAATGCTGTCGCTGTAAAAGGCCGCTTCCTCAACCTGAAAGCCTTCGCGCTCCGCGACTCGACGGCTGCGCTCGACCTTGCCAGAGCCGTAGCAAAGCGGCTCGACCACCCGACCCGTGAAGCAACCGGCACCATCCAGCTCCAACTCGGAGCAGATCACGTGCTCGATACCGAGCTCAGCGGCTACCGGCTCCGCCACGTAGCGCGTCGCGCCGGTGACAATGGCCACGAAGTCGCCGGCGGCGAGGTGCTTGTTCACCGCCAGGCGCCCTGCCTGCTGCAGCTCCGGCAGGACGTATTTGGGAACCCAGTCAGCGCAGGTCCGTTCAAGCCACGCCTCTTCGCGGCCCGCGAAGCCGCGCAGCGCCTTGCGCGCGACCTTGGGAGCGTCGATCACGCCAAGAGTGTACTGCGCGAGCCACAGCGCAACGCGGAGCGCGTCCAGCAGGCTAGCCTCACCGAGTTCGCGACGATAACGCGTATAGAGGCGCGCGGAGTCGACGCGCAGAAGTGTGCGATCCAGGTCAAAGAAGGCAGCTTTGGCGGGCAAGGCCGAGCGGTTCTAACACGCGCTGGGCTCGTGTGCTGACGCGCGGACGCCGCGCGCAGCCGGGCATGGTAGAGACGCCCCCACGTGAATGGTGGTCCGTCTCGAAATCCGTCCCCGCCTTCAGCTGCGGGAGGACCCGAAGCCAACGGCGCGGCGCGCCACACGGCTTTCGCCTTGGGTACTGCCCGCGGTCGCCTACTGGCTCGCCATCTCGGGGCTCACCTACCTCTTGCTGCATTGGGGTGAGAGCTCCCCGGAGCAGGCACACGCGTCAGTGCGACCGGAGCCCCCAGCCCTGGAGGCACCCGCGACCCGCGCGCTCCCGATGGCCCACGCGTTCCCCGCGGCGCACGCGCTCCCGGCGGCAGCGACAGCAGCCGAGCCAAGCCGTGCCAGCGAGGCCGCTCCGCTTGCCCCGGCGGACGCTGCGCCGGAACCCCTGAGCGTTCGGCTCGAAGCCCCGAGCGTTTCCGCCCCATCGATCGGTGACAGCATGCAGCCGCGCGAGACCGAGACTATGACCAGCTGCGAAGCCGCGAGCGCGAACGGAAACGAGCAGCTGAGCCTAGGGGCCCCTCGCGGCGCGCCCGACCTCACGCGTGACGCCTTCGCGGCCGTTCTCGAAAATGGCCGCTACCTCAGAGCGTGTCCGCTGCCTGACCACACCGCGCTCGATATCTGCGCGGCGGTCCAGCACGGGCGCGCGGTCGGGATCACGGTCGTGGCCACGCCGGCGAATCTTAGCCTCACCGCCTGCGCCCGACGCGCCGTTGCGCGCCTGCAATTTCCGCACAGTTCTCGACTGGACGTGACCCGCACGCGGTTCGGCGCGCTGCCGCCTTGAGCGAAAACTTGCGGCGGCCCCTGCCCGCGCAAGTGATATGGGGAGCGCGGTGCTGACGTCCTTGCCCATCGACCAGGTCCTGCCGGAGGTGCTGGGCGCCCTCCGAAGCGGGTCTGCGTTGGTGCTCGAAGCACCGCCGGGCGCCGGGAAGACGACGCGCGTGCCCTGGGCCCTGCACGAAGCCACGCCAGAAGGCGAAGTCATCGTGGCGGAACCGCGCCGACTCGCGGCCCGCCTGACGGCCGCGCGGGTCGCCAGCGAACGCGGTCTGCGGCTCGGCGAAACGGTTGGCTACAGCGTGCGTTTCGAAGACGTTTCCGGGCCCCAGACCCGCGTCCGCTACGTCACGGAGGGCGTGCTACTGCGGCGACTGCTGCAGGATCCACAGCTGCCCGGCGTCGCGCACGTCGTGCTCGACGAGTTTCACGAGCGAAGCCTGCTCACGGATCTGCTCCTCGTGCTCGTGCAACGGCTTCGGCAAACGCATCGACCAGAGCTGGGTCTGATCGTGATGAGCGCAACCTTGGACGCCGAACCGGTTGCGGCGTTGCTGGGCGCAGCGCGCGTTCGTAGTCAGGGCCGCACCTTCCCGCTCGACATCGAACACCTAGCGGCAGCAGACGACAGGCCGCTGGAGAAGCAGGTGGTGAGCGCGGTCCGCACCGCCACGGCTCCCGGCCAGCTTGGGGATGTGCTGGTATTTTTGCCCGGATCTGCGGATATTCGGCGCGCCCTCGGGGCCCTCGAGGCTTTGGCCCGCGAGCGCGACCTGCTCGTGCTGCCACTGCACGGCGAGCTTCCAATAGCCGAGCAGGCCCGGGCGATCGAGCCGGCAGGGCGCCGCAAAGTCGTGCTTTCGACCAACGTCGCCGAGACCTCCGTCACGATCGATGGGGTCACCTGGGTGATCGACTCCGGCCTCGCGCGCCTGGCCAGCCACTCACCCTGGAGCGGTTTGCCGACCCTGGTCACCGTAAAGATCAGTCGAGCCTCCGCCACGCAGCGAGCAGGCCGGGCGGGGCGCACCCAAGCCGGTCGTGTTCTGCGCCTGTACACGAAGGGTGACTTCGACGCGCGCCGCGAGCACGAGCTCCCCGAGATCGCGCGCGCCGATCTGAGCGAGGCGCTGCTCGCCCTGGCCGGCGCCGGTGTCGCCGAGCCACGCGCGCTCGGCTGGCTCACGCCTCCCCCTGAAGCCAGCCTACAAGCGGCCCAGGAGCTCCTAGGCTGGCTCGCTGCCCTAACTCCGGAGGGCAGGCTTTCCCCGCTCGGTCAGCGACTACTCAAGCTGCCGCTTCATCCGCGCCTGGCTCGAGTCATCGCGCGCGGCGAAGAGCTGGGGGTAGGCGGCGAAGCCTGCCTCGCGGTGGCGCTCCTGTCGGAGCGCGACATTCGCAGCGATGCGCGGCTAAGACTCGGACCGGGACGACAGCAGGAGCTGGGAGCAAGCGGGCCGTGCGATGTGCTCGAGCTGATAGAGCGCTTCGACGAGGCGGAGGCGGTGGGGTTTCGCGCAGACGGCGTGCGCCGAGCTGGCCTCGACGTGCTCGGCGTGACGGCGGTCGACCGTATGCGACGGCGCCTGCAAGCGAATTTGCGCCGCACTGCCGCGCGACCTGACAGCCAGACCCTCGTCGACGACGCCGTCCGCCGCGCACTCTTGAGCGGCTTTCCCGACCGCGTCGGGAAGCGGCGCCGCCCCGGGCAGCCCGAGCTGGTGCTCTCGCAGGGCGGCTCCACCAAGCTGGGCGAGACCAGCGTGGTGCACGAGGGCGAGCTGCTCGTGGCCGTAGCTGCGGAGGAGTGGAGCGCGGCGCAGGGGCGCCTGCAGGGCAAGGTTCGCCTCGCCACAAGCATCGAGCCAAGCTGGCTGCTCGAGGACTACGCGACCCGCATCGAAATGAAGGACGAGCTCAGCTGGAACGCCCAGGCCGAGCGCGTCGAGCGCGTCGAGGGCATGGCGTTTGGCGCCATTTTGCTGGACGAAGCGCGCGGGCCAGCCCCGCCTTCCGCGGAGTCCGCGCGGCTCCTCTGCGAAGCCGCCAGGGCGCGCGGCGTGCTCGCCTCTTTGGTGAGCGAGGGTTGGGGAGGCCTGGTCGCCCGGCTCGCGCTGCTGCGCGAGCACTTCCCGGAGCAGGGCCTGCCTGAGGTCGCCTCCGAGCTGAGCTCCGCCGCCGCCCTGCTGCTCTGCGAAGGCCGCGTCAGCTTCGCTGAACTGCGCAAGCTCGATCCGGCCACCGAACTACGTCAAAAACTGGGAGCGGACGCATTGCGTTTGCTCGCCAGCGAAGCACCCGAGCACCTGCTGCTGGGCGGAGGACGGCGCCTCGAAATCCACTACGAGCCCGGCAAGCCGCCCTGGGCCGAGTCTCGCCTGCAAGACTTCTTCGGGATGCAGCAGGGCCCGCGCGTCTGCCGCGGACGCGTCCCACTCACGCTCCACCTGCTTTCGCCGAACGGTCGCGCCCAGCAGGTGACCAGCGATCTAGCTGGGTTCTGGGAGCGCCACTACCCTGCCGTCCGGCGCGAGCTGATGCGCAAGTACCCTCGGCATCCTTGGCCCGAGGACGGAAAGACGGCAACACCGCCGGTCTGGAGCCCGCGTCCCCCAAGGCGCTAGCGCGACGCGGCCCAGTCGGGCTAATGGTGCGCGCGCCATGTTGATCCTCGTGATGGGCGTCACGGGTTCAGGAAAGTCGACCCTAGGTCAGAGGCTCGCGGGTCGCCTCGGCCTGCCCTTCCACGACGCGGACGACTTTCACCCCGACGCCAACAAGCAAAAAATGGCGGCCAATCAGCCGCTCAACGACGACGACCGCGCGCCATGGCTTAAGCGCATGGCCCAAGCGTCGGTGGCCTGGGAAGCCCAGGGCGGCGCCGTGCTCTCTTGCTCGGCGCTCAAGCGCCGCTACCGCGAAGTCTTGCTGGGCAGCGTGAAGCGCTCGCGCATCGTTTACCTGAACATTCCGCGCGCTGAGATAAGCAGCCGGCTTGAGGCACGCAAGGGTAGCCACGGCATCATCAGCGACTACGATCGCGTGCTGGACGGACAGTTTCGCGATCTCGAGCCACCGAGCGAGGCCATCTGCTTGCCAGGTGGCCTCGGAACGGCCGAGCTCGTTGAGCGCGCCGCGTGCCTGCTTTTGCGCGAGGGCTCGCTCGGCGGCACGCTCAGGCTAAGTGCCGAATCCGAGGCTGCTCCCATCGACGCCGCCGAGACCGAACGACTGCTAGACGAGCTGGTTCTAGGCCTGGACGGGCCGAAGCGGGTGCTGCTCTTACCGCCGGACCGGACGCGCTCGCACTCAGCGGCAGGCGAGCTTTCGGTCGCTCTTTACCGCAAGCTTTCCGACAGCGCAGACGTCAAGGTTCTGCCGGCGCTGGGCACGCACGAGCCCATGACCCCGACCGAGCTCGCCCAGATGTTTCCGGGCATCCCGCTTGATCGCTTTCTAGTCCACAATTTTCGAAGCGGGCTCAGCGATCTCGGGCAGGTACCGGGCTCGTTTCTGAGCCACGTCAGCGCCGGCAAGGTCAGCTACCCAGTGCCTTGCCACGTCAACCGCGCCCTCGCCGAAGGCAAGTGGGATCGCATCATCTCGGTGGGTCAGCTCGTGCCCCACGAGGTGGCGGGCATCGCCAACCATTCGAAGAACGTGTTCGTCGGGGCCGGCGGCAAGGAAACGATCGACCGTTCCCATTTCCTGGGCGCGGTCTGCGGCATGGAATCCACGATGGGCCGCGCGCACACACCCGTGCGAGACGTCCTCAATTACATGGCGTCGCAGCTAGCTCAGCATCTCCCCATTACCTACTTGTGCACGGTGCAGAAGCAGAGCGCCACGGGCCAGGTCATGACCCATGGCCTGTTCGCCGGGGACGACCAGGGCTGCTTCCTTGCGGGTGCGCCCCTCGTGCAGAAGCTAAATCTCGAGCTTCTCGACAAGCCGCTGCCGAAGGTCGTCGTGTACTTGGACCCCCAGCAATTTCGCAGCACTTGGCTTGGCAACAAGGCCATCTATCGAACCCGCATGGCCATTGCTGACCAGGGAGAGCTGGTCGTGCTGGGGCCCGGGGTGCGGCGCTTCGGCGAGGACGCGGGGATGGACGAGCTGATTCGGCGGCATGGTTACCGCGGCACTCCGCAGATCCTCGCACAGCTCGAGCGCGACCCGGAGCTTCAGCAGTCATTGTCCGCGGCCGCGCATCTCATCCACGGCTCCACCGAAGGTCGCTTCCGCGTGCGCTGGGCAGCCGGTGGCCTGAGCGCGGCCGAAGTCAGCTCGGTCGGTTACGAGTGGGCCGACGTAGGAGCGCTGCTCCAGCGCTACTCACCGGACCGCCTGCAAGCTGGCTACAATCGCCTGCCCGACGGCGAAGAGTTCTTCTTCGTGTCCAATCCCAGCCTCGGCCTGTGGGCGCTGCGCGAGAAGTTCGAGCGCGGCCCGTGACCGTCTGACCTACAACTTCGCCTTGAGGCGCTGCAGCAAGCCGAGTGCCTCAAGCCCAGTCAGGCGGTCCAGATCGAGTCCACGCAGGGTTTCGGCGAGTTCAGCCTGCGCGCGCGACTCCGGCGAGCGCTCGCCGAACAGGTCAAGTTGTGGTTTCGATGCCGCCCGCCCTCGCGCGCCAGGCGTCGCTCCCCCTTCTCGCTCGAACGTCGCCAGAAGGGCACGGGCCCGCGCCAGCACCGGCTCTGGCAGCCCTGCAAGCTTGGCGACCGCCACGCCGTAGCTGCGATTGGCGGCTCCCGGCACCAAACGGTGCAGGAACACGACGTCATCGGCTAGCTCGCGCGCGCTCACGCTGTAGCTGCCCACGTGCACGCTCTGCTCGGCCAGGCTCACCAGCTCGTGGTAGTGCGTCGCGAAGAGCGCGCGACAGCCAACCGCTTCGTCCAGGTACTCGGCGACCGCCCAGGCGATGGATAGGCCGTCGAAAGTGCTGGTGCCACGGCCGATCTCGTCGAGAATCACCAGCGACCGCCGGGTTGCCGAGCGCAGAATTTCGGCAGTTTCACGCATTTCCACCATGAAGGTGCTTTCACCTCCGGCCAGGTTGTCGCTAGCACCCACGCGCGAAAGCACGCGATCGATGACGCCGATGCGAGCGGCGCGCGCCGGCACGAAGCTGCCCATTTGAGCGAGAATCGCGCAGAGCGCCACCTGGCGCAGGAGCGTGCTCTTGCCGGCCATGTTCGGCCCCGTGATGAGCCATAGCCGCTCACCGGCCAGGTCAAGCTCCACGTCATTGGGCACGAATTTACCGCGCGCCGAAAGGCACTCCACCACCGGATGCCGAGCATCGCGCAACGAAAGCAGTTCGGATTCGTCCACGAGCGGCCGAACGTAGTCCCTGCGGTGCGCGACATCGGCCAGCGCGACAGCGACGTCCCAAGCCGAGAGGCGCTCCGAGAGCACAGCGATGCGCGGCGCCACGCTACCGGCCTGCTCGATCAGCGCCTTGAGCAGCATCAACTCGCGCTCGCGGTGCCGCTCCTCGGCATGGCTGATCTTGTCAGCCAGCTCGTCGAGTTCGGGCAGGGTGTAGCGCTCGCCGCTCGCCACCGTTTGCTTGCGCCGAAAGTCGGCCGGCACCTTGGCCGACTGGCCACGGCTGACCTCAATATACCAGCCAAAAACGCGAGTGTATCGGATGCGCAGCGTCGAAATTCCTGTCTTCTGGCGCAGGCGCGCCTCGAGCTCGACCATACGCTCCGTGCCCGCTCGACGGAGCTCATCCAGTTCAGAGAGCTCGAGGTCGTACTCGGATCGAAATATTTCGCCCTGCTTGGCGAGGGGCGACGGTCGTTCGACGAGCGCCTGCGCAAGCTCGGCCTGCAGCTCGGCAACTCGATCGATGGGCAGTTGCGGGAGCTCGAGCACCTGGCGCAGCTCGAGCTCGGGCAGCGCCTCCAGCACCTCCGCAATCCGAGCACCGGCGAGCAGGCCATCACGCAGGGCCCCTAGATCACGCGGGCTGGCTTCGCCCAGCGCAGCGCGCACGCTCTGGCGCTCGAGGTCACCGAGATCGGAAAGTAGGTCGCGCAGTTGCTCGCGAAGTCGCGCATGAACCACGAACAGCTCCACCTGGTCGTGCCGCCGTCGGATCTGTGCGACGTCGGTCAGGGGAGCGAGTAGCCGCCGGCGCAAGAGACGCGCGCCGCCCGGCGAGCAGGTCGCGTCGATAACGCCCAGCAGGGTGGCCTGCCGATTGCCGGATACCGACTCCGTCAGCTCCAAGTGCAGCTGCGCGACCCGCTCAATCAACAGGCTGGAAGCGGGCTCGAAGCGAGCCAGGCGCCGCACCGGGAGACGACCTTGGGGAAAACAGGCCTTCGCGAAGCGCAGCGCGCGAGCCACCGCCCTGCGCACGGGAGCTGGCAAATCTCGGGCTGCCTCGACGTGTTCGGCGAGCGCGACGGGCTCGTCCGCCAGCGTCAGCTCGGGGTCCTCTCGCACCATGGCTTGGCCGAGGCTGCGCGCGGCAGCCAGGGCCGATTCTGCGACGACCGAGCCGGTGACTCCGACGATGATCTCGCGCGGGGCCGCGCGGCCTAGCTCGCCCAGCAGGCGTGCGACATCTGGCAGGCTGCCGGCCTGAAGCTCGCCGGTCGACAGATCGTAGAGCGCGACGCCCACTTCGCTCTCGGTCACCTCCACGGCGCACAGGTAGTTGTTGGTGCTCGCCTGAAGCTGCGTTTCATCCGTGACAAGGCCGGGAGTGATGACCCTAACCACCTCACGCGGGACGATGCCCTTGGTCTTCGAAGGCTCGGCCATTTGCTCGCAGATAGCGACGCGATGACCGAGCGCCAGGAGCCGTGCGATGTAGCCATGGGCGGCGTGGTGCGGCACCCCAGCCATCGGCACTTCATCCGGTTTACCGCGGTTGCGGCTGGTCAGCGTCAGTTCCAGCAGCCGTGAAGCCACCACGGCGTCGTCCCCGAACATCTCGTAAAAGTCGCCGAGGCGAAAGAAGACGATCGCGTCGGGGTAGGCTCGCTTGGCCGCCGCGTGCTGCAGCATCACCGGCGTCGTCGAGCCCGCCATGCCAGGCTCAGTAGAACGGCGAGGGCCTGACGACGCTGAACACATCCAGACTCAGCAGCGACAAGCCAAGACTCGAACCGTCGACCACGGCCATCAACTCTGGCTGTGGCAGAAACTGGATCGACTGCGGCGAAACCGAGCTGGACACATTGAGTAGGCTCATTACCAAGGGCGTGAAGCCGCCGGTGGTCTGCCAAGTGAAGGCCGAGTCGCGAACCGAACTCGCCCTGCCTCGATAGATCGCGAAGCGCTCCGTGAGGCTCGAGAAGATGCAAGCGGATGCTGGCTCAGTCAGCTGCACTCCCGGCGAGAGCTCTTGGTCAAACACGCAGGCCACGTCACCCTGCGCTGCGCAGCCAACCCGCCGCGGTTCGACCGCGCCCGAAGCCATCTCTGCCTCCTCAGGCATGACCGGCGCATCGCTGCAGCTTTCGCGCACGTTCGATATCTCGAAGACTCGGCTCTTCGCCCACTTCTTGAGCGGGCTGCAGCTTCGCGTGCAGGCGCGGTCGGCGCCCACCGTGATCACGTCGTGGTTGAAGCCTCTGGAAGCGTGGGTCACCACCCAATGCTCGCCGGCCCGAAGCCGGTAGCTGGTGGCCGTGGGGAAACACTCGTCCAGCATGCGGGCAAGAGCTTCCTTGTCGCTGGAGGAAAGGCGACTTCGTGTCAGGTCCGCGTCCAGCCGATAGTCGAGCGGCTCCACCTCAAGGCGGTCGGCGAAGGCCCGCCGGATCCTGAGATCGCGGGTCGGCGCCAGCACATCAGCATCATGTGGACCGAACTTCTGGGCGCACACGCCGTAGCCGACGTCCCGTCCCAAGCCGGTACGCCAGTACGTGTCTGTCTCGGCCAGCAGCGGCGCGACGATCTGCACGTAGTCCGCGTGCACCTCCGCGAACTCGGCAGCATCGGCCACCGACAAGCCCAGCTCCTTCGTCGCATAGTCGGTCATCGCTGGCACGTCGTACACGCCCGCACCGCAGAAGGAGCGGCTGACGTCCTCGACAACCAGACTGCCCGCGGTTTGACCCGCACGGATGAAGCCAGCGGGGCGCTCGGCCGCGTAGGTCCCCTCGTAGGTCACAGCCACGCTGTCCTCCGCTGCGTAGGCGCGGGGCTCAAGCGGCGGCAGAATGAGCGAATTGAGCGACTGAGCCTGCTCGGACGTCTGGTCGTTGGGGTCTACGGGCAACGCGTTCTCCGCCCCGACGTCGGTGCTGTAGGCCGTCGCGCCTACGAAGAGCTCGGCGCCCACGCTCTCCGTGCCGGCCACGTTGACGTGCGGCACTGCCAGCAGCCGAGGCCGCGCGGCGAGCGCGCTACCGGCCGCCTGCCCTGGTACGCTCAGCTGCGGGAAATTGCGCAACGACGGCGCGCGCACCCCCACCTCGGGATCATTGCTCGCCAAGGTAGCGCTGCGAAAGCGATGCGGCGCCACGACGCGACAGCTCACCTCGTCGGTGACCGTCCGCGCCTCGTCTTTGCCGCCGCCCTCGGTGAAGAAGCTCACGCCTTCTGGATCTCCCGCGCAGCCGCGAAAATCCTCCACCAAAGAAGCGTTGGCGCTCTTCGGCCGTCGGCAGGGCGCGTCGAAATCCTCCACGTCGACCAGCGAAATCTGGCCGTTCGTCAGCAGGATGAAGCCGAACAGGCCGCGCAGCAGTGCCGGCCGAGCGCCACCGGTAAAATCGCTCGTCGGGCGCGCCAGCACGCCGGGCGCGGTTGCCGGCTGGCTCGGAGTGGGGTCGCACTGAGCGCCAAAGGTGCCGACACCGGTGGTCGGATCGACATACGGCAGATCTCGGTAGGCGAACGTGACGTCGCGCGCCGACGAACCCAAAGCCAGACGATCTGGCCTCTCACCGGGCAGCTCGGGTGAACCCGGGCGCACGAGCGGCGTTGGATCCGTGGAGTCGGCACTGACGTCGAACACCATCACGCTGGCCCCGGGCTGATCTTCGGCGTCAATCGCGTAGAGAAAGCGCTTGCCCGAAGGCGTCGGCGGGCTCACCGCGAGCTTCCTGGTCGTGACCGCGCGTTCGGGCTCGCGCAGTGACATCGGCAAGAGCGGAGGCAACTCGTTCAGGTTGCAGGGACTCGTGGCATCCAGAACGTGAATGACGGGCGAAGCCCCATCGGCGACGTAGAGCTTCTCGCCACCCACAGCGAAGCCGGCCGGCTGCGGGGGCCGGGGGGCATGCGCGGAGGGTGGCGCGACGATGTCTTCTTCGCAGCTGGTGACCAGATCTGTTGGCAGCGTCTGCTTCACACCGGCCGGCACTTCGGCCTTCAAGTCCACGTAGTGCTCGATCTTGCAGTCGGGGAACGCCTGGCTGGAGTCGTCCACCACGGCCTGGGTATCCAGCAGCCATTGCGCGTCGATGACGGCGAGCTGCCCCCGCTCTGGAAGCGAAACGACCAGCTTGCGGCGTCCCTTGGGGCCCTCCTCGGTCGCAAGGTTGGCAGGGCACGCGAGGTCGCGGCTGGCGCCAGCGGGCTCGTCGGACTGCGGGCCACCTGAACCGCAGGCGTCAAGCACGACGCCGTCCGCTGGCGGCTCAACCAAGACCGTCAGCTCGCCAGGCGTCGAATCGAGCCTGCAAGCCGGCCAGGTCGTGAGGTCGCGCGCGAGGTCACCTGGAGCCGGGCTGTCCAGGCAAGTGGTCGGTAGCCCGAAGATGCCGTTACGGCCCGGGTCGGCGACCGCGACAAAGCTGGCCACGCCACCCGGCGTGGCGGCAATCGCAACCGGGCGTGCCCCAACCCGGAGAAAGCCGAAGCCGGGCGTGCTCGGATCCGTATCGACGACCTTGCCGCGCGTCACGTCAACGACGGCCACCTCGTCGGTGATCGTCTGCGTGACCAGGGCGAACACCGAGTGCTGCCCCGCCGGAAGGGCGTCATCGGACGGATCAAGATCTGGGCAGGCGTCAAACGCGTGGCCGTTGCCCGCCGCATCGCGGCAGACGAACACGGCGTCCTCGCTGCCCTGCAGTGAGCGCAGCTCGGCTGTGACCTCGGCCTCTGTGCAGCTAGCTAGGACGAGCAAAAACGCGCCACCCAGCAAACCGGCAAAGCGCGAGCTCACTTGGACGACCTCGGCGGCGTGGGCGTACCCAGGGTACCGAGCATGGTGCCGTAGCTGGCAGGCGAAGCGAGATCCAAACTGAAGACTCCGATGTACGAATCCGTGAAGTGGGCGACGTAGAGCAAAGCCCGCTTGCTGTCGATCAACGCAGCGTGTGGGCCACGCCCCGTCAGGATCTCCGTCTCAATCCGTGCGCGTTGTGGGTCGTAGACGAAGATGCGCCGTGAATCGAAGCAGATCACAAATACGCGAGTTTCCTCAGCGCCGCTGGCCGTGCGCACCTTACCCACCTCGACCCGGGAGGGGCCAAAGGTGAGCGGAACGCTGTCGAAGAAGTACGGATGCTCCTGGGGCGGCCGAGTCCGCCCGATAAGCAGGCTGGCGGGCGAACGGTTGGCCACATAGACATCCACCGGGGTGAGCGCCGCGTTGGCGAGGCACGCGGCGTCATCACCCGCGCAGCGACGTTCGGCCTCTTGACGACTCGACGCATCGATGGCGACACCGCGGGAATCTGAACCGACCGAGTTGGCGTCGATGGCTACCCCGCCGGCATCAACCAAGAAGGGGCTGGCGGGATCCGACTCTTCATTCGGAAAACGCAGAACCCGAACTTGGGCCGAATTTCGGAACGTCATCAAAAAAGTGTCGGGCGGCGGGGCGCTGGTCTCGTCAAGCGCGCTCGACGCCGTCGGAGGCAGGCTGGCAATCCCTACGGGTCGCGACGGCAGGTCCTTCGACAGCGCAAATTTGAGGGCCGGCCCGTTCGCGGACCAATCGTCCACGAACAGCGAAGCCGTGCCAATGGACTGGTTCGTGACGACGATGGTGCGACCATCCGGGGTCGCATCAATCGCGAAGGGCTCGGCACCAAGCCTGACGTTTCCCCGGTTTTCTTGGGCCGGGTCGTCACCTGCACGGTGCCTGTCGTCGCAGGCCCCTTCGTTACCAGACTGGCCGCACTCAAGCCGGCCGTCTTCAACGTCGAGCCAATGCAGGGTCGAGTCTCCTCGTACCGGCACGAGCAGTCGCTCGGCCGCGCCTGAAGTGGCGTCCTCCGGACGCGCGCGCAACACCGCGGCCGTGGCAAAGGCGCCCACCTTGACGCGACTCTCGATCAGCGGCTTCGGGTCGGTGGCCCGGCAACGCCCGGGCACCAGCAATTGCTCCGACGGGGCTTGGTCACCGCGCGGGCAGGGCGAGGCTCCGGCGGCCGCAACGCAGAAGCCCGCTTCACAGACGGATCTATCGCTCCCGCCGGTACAAGGGCGCGCCTCGCTACACCACTCCGGGAGCTGGTCGAAGAGCCCGCTCGGCTGCTCAGGCTCTGACCAGCCGAACCGACCGAGGCGATAGGACTGAATCGCGCCAGCGTTGTACTGAAGGTCAAAATCGCTCGAGACCACGAAGAGGTGGCGCGAGGACCGATCCATGGCCAGACCCACCGGAAAGTAGATCTGATCCACCGGCACCTCGAGGCCTTCACCTGGGCTGAAGCAGCCGCTCAGAATCGCGAGGGGGACGAGTATTGAGGCAAGTCGGCGCATCCGGCGCCGAGGCTTGTACAACGCCACCGGGGGGTTGGAAAGCCAAGAGCCAGCCTAAAATTCCGCCCAAGCCTGCCGAGTGCCGGCCCACTACCTAGCCCAGGTCGAGAATCACGACTCCACGCTCTGGATCGTCAGGGACCTCGTCCTCGTCCCCGTGCTTCGGCTGGGGCGCGGGTCGGTACGCGTCCACGGGAAGTTCCACCCGCGGCCTGTCCCGCTCAAGACGACGGCGCTCCTCTTGTTCTCTTCGCCGAATCTGGTCGATGATGAAGGGAGGGAGCATGGGCGGCCTCGGTTTCGCGCCTAAGGGATCTGGGAGGGCTTCAAGAAATCTAGCCGCCTGAAGCCTGGCGTCAAGTTTTGAAGCAGTGGAAGAACGGACACGGACCCGCTTGAGCCGCCCACGGGCCGCGGGCCGACGCTCTGAGCCCAAATAGGGGGCTCGCTGCCACGCGCCGGGCGGCACCCGGGCTAGGCTGCCACAGGCTCTTGTACCCTCGAACGGCCGTTCCCCGCCAAACGTTAGAGACGCGGCTCCACGTCGACGCCCCAGGCTTGACCGTCGCCCGGCCCACCTGCTGGCGCAGTCTATTCGCTCTCTGCTGCGGTGTCGTCGCTGTGCTGGGTGCGCCCCGGGCGGCCGGGGCCGCGGCGTTCGATCTGAACGACACGAGCTGGGAGGGAGGCAGCGAGCTGTTTGAGCTGGCGCAGAAGAGGTTCGGCCGCGACCGCATCGAGCTGGCCGCCACGTTGGACTTTGCCCAGCTATCGCCGAAAGACGGGCTCGTGATCGTGCACCCTGAGGTGCCGCTCGACTACACGGAGCTCAGCTCCTTTCTCCGCTCGGGGGGGCGGATCGCGGTGCTCGACGACCACGGGACCGCAGATCGTTTCTTGGCGCGGTTTCAGATCCACCGCGTCCGCGCGCCGGGCTCGCCCGCCAAGACACTGCGCGACAATCCTAGCCTGGCGATCGCGCAGCCGGTGGTGCAGCTGGTCGCCGGACAGGAGCAGAATCGCCACCCCATCACTCAAGGTGTTGAGAGTGTGGTGACCAACCATCCGACGGTGCTGACACATCCCAACTTGACGCCGGTGCTGACGATCGCGGCGCGCGGAGAGCCAGACGCGACGCTGGCTGTCACGGGCATCATCGTGAACCGAGGCAGGTTGTTCGCCATGGGCGACCCGTCGGCGTTCATCAACTTGATGCTGCGCTATCCGGGCAATCGCAAGTTTGCGGACGGCTTGCTCGGCTACCTGGTGGAGCCAGACAGCTGGGGAGAGCGCGGCGGCAAGCTCTACTTCCTCACCAACCGCTTTCGGCAAAAGGGCCAGTACGGCGAGCGGGACGGAGCGCTGGCTGGTCTAGGGCGGAGACTCGCCGATACGATGACCGATTTGCACCAGAACGGCCTGCCGGCGCCGCTGCCGTTGCTGCTGGCTGCGCTGGCATGCCTATCGGCGATGGCGTGGGCCGTGCTCTACGCCGCCAGGCCGCGCGCGCGTAACATGCCTCGCTATGCTACGCCCGAGCCGCTGGTCGCGCAGGCTGGGCTCGCAGGCAGGGCCGCGGTGCTCTCGGCACCGACCACCGACCCGGCGCTGGCGCTGGCCGAACTCAAGAGCGCCGCCTTGGAGTTGTTCGGTGAGCGACTGCAGCTCGGTCTTGCCCCCTCAGCAGACCTGGTCCTGCGGGAACTGGCGCGACGCGAGCTGCTCGACGCGGAAGGCCGGCGCGAGCTCGCAAGCGCATTTTCCGAGCTTCGCGCAGCAGACGAGGCCATCGTCAGCAAGAAGCGCTGGACACAAGCCGGAGCCCGCCTGGACACCCTCCGCAAAAAGGTGATGGCGGCCGTCCTGGAAATCGAGGAGCGTACGGGGCTCAGTTGATGCACGCACTGCAGGTCACAGAACTCGAGGCGGCACGCGAGCGCCTGCTTGAACTGAAGCGCCAGGTGTCGCGCGTGTATATCGGCGACGCTTCCGCGGTCGATCTACTGGCGGTCGCGCTTCTGGCACGCGGGCACGTCCTATTGGAAGGAGTTCCGGGCATCGCCAAGACCACGCTCGTCAAGGCATTTGCGGTCGCGCTCGGTAGCTCCATCCGCCGCGTCCAATTCACGCCCGATTTGCTGCCCGCGGACATCACCGGCACGTACGTGCTCAGCCCGCGGGAGGGCACCTTCACCCTGCGCGCCGGCCCCATCTTTGCGAACGTGCTGCTGGCGGACGAAATCAATCGGGCGCCGGCCAAGACGCAGTCGGCGCTGCTCGAGGCGATGCAGGAACGGCAGGTCACCATCGAGGGCGATCGCTTCGAGCTGCCCGATCCATTCTTCGTATTGGCGACGCAGAACCCGGTCGACCTGGAGGGAACGTACCCCCTTCCGGAAGCCCAAATCGACCGCTTTCTGGTGCGCGTTCCGATGGGCTATCCCTCGGCGCGCGACGAAGTGGCGATGCTGCGCACCCATGGCATTGCACCGCCACCCGTCGGCGTGGTGCTGAGCCCAAGCGATGTGCTGCAACTACAATCCATTGCCGCCCGCATCCACGTCGAAGATGACCTTTACGAGTACGCCGTCGCGCTCACGGGTTTCACCCGGACGCACCCGAAGGTGGTGCTCGGCGCCTCCCCCCGTGCGACGCTGAGCTTGCTTCGGGCCGCCAAGGCCCTGGCTGTTTTGGCCGGCAGGCCATTCGTCGCGCCGGACGACCTGCGCTTTTTGGCCGTACCGGTCCTGGCGCACCGGCTGATCCTGGTACCGGAGCTCGAAGGTGACAACAAGGCGCGGGCCAGCATCGTTGAAGAAGCCACCGCCAAGGTGAGCTACCGCAAGGCCGCTCGTTAGCCGGTTCAGGCGGCGGCAGGGAGGTTGATGGCTCGGGCGGCGCGGCGATACGCGCCTGGGGCAGTGCCCAGCGCGCGCTTGAAAGCCTTGCTGAAAGCGGCTTCGGAGTCGTAGCCAACGCGGGCCGCAACCTCGGCCAGCGTCGAGCTGCCTTGCCGGAGCAGGCCTGCGGCCTTGTGCATGCGCCAGCGCGTGACATAGGCAAGCGGCGGCTCCCCAACCAGCCGAGCAAAACGCGAGGCGAAGGCCGAACGCGACATGCCCACCTTGGTCGCCATGGACTGCACGGTCCAATCCAGCTCTGGGGAATGATGGACATGGCTCAGAGCCGCACCAATCTGTGCGTCACCGAGCGCGCCCA
>JANNWK010000121.1:0-3682 GCA_031408355.1 Myxococcales bacterium | reverse complement strand
TACCGAGCAAGCTGGCGCGAATGGCCAGCGCCAGCGCGAGCAGCCCCTGGTTGGTGCAGATGTTGCTGGTCGCGCGCTCGCGCCGGATGTGCTGTTCGCGGGTGGCCAGAGTCAGCACGTAGCCACGCTCGCCTTCACTGTCGACCGTTTCGCCGCAGATGCGACCGGGCAGTTGCTGTAAATAGCGTCGGTCATCCCGGCACGCGAATAAGCCGACGCCGGGACCGCCGAACTGAGGCGGGCAGGCCAACGCTTGCCCTTCGCCGACCGCGATGTCGGCGCCCAGCGCGCCGGGTGGCTGCGCGACCGAGAGCGCGAACGGCTCGCTCACCGTCGCCACCAAGAGCGCGCCCTTCTCGTGAGCCAGCTCGGAGAGGGCGAGTAGATCCGGCAGCGCGCCGTAGAAGCTCGGGTAGCCCACCACGAGCGCCGCGGTGTCGTCCGTGAGGGCCCGAGCCAACGCCTGCGAATCGGCGGCACCGCTGCTGCCGACGGCCACTTCCGCGTAGGAGGTGCCCTCAGGGCCCGCCAGATACGTGGCAGCCACGCGCCGGTAATCGGGGTGGACGCAGCCACTCACGACGACACGGCCTCGCTTGGTGAGACGGCAGGCCATCAGCGCTGCCTCAGCCGTAGCGCTCGCGCCGTCGTACAGGCTGGCGTTGGCCAGCGGCAGGCCATACAGCTCGCTCACCATCGTCTGAAACTCCCAGATGGCCTGCAAGGTCCCCTGCGCGACCTCCGGTTGGTAGGGAGTGTACGCGGTGTAGAACTCGCTGCGCAGCAGCAGCTGATCCACCGCGGGCGGGACATGATGGGCGTACATGCCGGCGCCCAAGAAGGACAAGAAGCCGCTACCGGCGCTGCGCCGGGCCAGCTCCGACAAGTGTCGCATGAGGTCCGGCTCGGCGAGTGCCGGGGCCATCTGCAGCGTCCCCTGAAAGCGCGCCGCCTCAGGAATGGTCGCGAATAGATCGTCGAGCGACGCTCGGCCGATGACCTCGAGCATCGCGGCGACCTCGCCGTCTGTATGCGGGACGTAGCGCATCAGTGCGCCGATTCTTGCAGATGGGCGAGGTAGGCGGCCGGATCGAGCAGACCGGCGGCCGCGCCCGCATCATCGGGGGTGATCGCGACCATCCAGGCCTTGTCCCAGCAGTCCTCGTTGACCAACTCGGGGCTGTTCTCAAGCTCCGCGTTGACCCGCGTGACGGTTCCGCTCACTGGCGCGAACAAGTCACTCAGTGTCTTGACGCTTTCGATCGTACCGAAAGCCTTGTGGGCCTCCACGCGATCTCCCGGCTTTACATCCAGGCTGACCAGCGTGATGTCGCCGAGCGCATCGACCGCGAACGCTGTGATCCCGACGACGAGCTCGCTGCCCTGGCTGAGGGTCCACTCGTGCTCCTTCGTGTATTTGCGATCGGCTTTGACTTCGTTGGCTTGGCTCATGTCAGACGCTTCCAGGTGGGACGTTCCGCTTGTAAAATGGGGTCTTCACGATGCGAGCTTCGATGGGTTTGCCGCGGCAGTCCGCGGTTAAGGCGGCGCCGACGCCGGCGCTGGCCAAGGCCGCCGGGACGTAGCCGAGGCCAATACTCTTGCCGAGGGTCGGTGACGGACCGCCCGAGGTGCACACGCCGATCGGCTCTCCAGTGGGTGAAAGCAACGGGTATCCGTGCCGGGCAATCCCGCGCCCGATCATTTCAAAGCCGACAATGGAACGCGTCACGCCCTCGGCCTTGATCCGCGCAAGCGCTTGGGCGCCCACGAAGCCGGCCGGCTTGTCGAGCTTGACGGTCCAGCCCAGGCCCGCTTCGAGCGGGTTGGTGGTTTCGTCGATCTCGTTGCCGTAAAGGGAGAGGCGGGCCTCGAGCCGCAGCGTATCTCGCGCCCCCAGGCCGATGGGCTCCACCCCAAGCGCGGCGCCAGCGCTGAGCAGAGCCCGGAACAGCGAGGGCGCACCCTCGTTCGGGCAAAATATTTCGACGCCGTCTTCCCCCGTGTAGCCAGTGCGAGCCAGGGTCACCTGCACACCGGCTAGGCTGGCCTCGGCGAAACGAAACGAGCCGAGCTTCTCGAGGTCCATCCCGGCGCCGAGCAAGCCGAGGAGGGCGAGCGCTCGGGGCCCCTGCACCGCGATCAATGCCGTTTGATCGCTTTCATCCTGAAAGTCCAGGGCACGGTCGAGGCTCCTCTGAAGATGAGCCGCGATTTTTTGGCGGTTACTGGCGTTGCACACGACCAGCACATCGGTTGCACTTCGTCGATACACGATCAGGTCGTCGAGGATGTTGCCCGCCTCGTTGCAGCAGCAGGTGTAGACGGCCTGCCCATCCACGGCGCGCTCAAGGTCGTTCGTGATGAGCTGATTGACGGCCTGAAGGGCGCCGGCGCCCCGGACGCGGAGCTCACCCATGTGGCTGACGTCGAACAGCCCCACCCGCTCGCGGACGGCGGTGTGCTCAGCCGAAATCCCCTTGTACTGAATGGGCATCTCCCAGCCGGCGAAGGGCACGATTTTCCCGCCGAGCCGAACGTGCTCATCGAAGAGCGGGGTGCGGGAGAGCTTTTGGTCGGTCAAGCTCGGTCGGAGTAGCGCGGGCCTTGGCCTGTTACAAGAGTAGGGCGCGGAGCTTGCTGGCCGGTCGGCCCTTTTTGCGGTTTCGGGCGGGGCTCGGAGGGCCGGACCAAGCCAAACGGGGCCCGCTCGCGCGCTGACCGGGCGCGGAGAGCCGGGAGGGCTGCGCGAAAAAGGCTTACCAATTTCGGGCTTTAGCTTCCGTCAATGCTAACGTGCCGCCGTGGTTCGCGGCCGAGTTTTGATCATTGAACACGAGGAGTGGGAAGCCGCCCTGCTCACGAAGTTCCTGAGCGAGGCCGGCTATGAGGTGCACGTCGCGGGCGAGGCCAGAGCCGGCTTCGAAAAGGTCCGCGAGCTTGCGCCCGACTGCATTCTCTGTGACGTGAACCTCCCGGACATCGACGGCTTTTGGGTAGCGCGTCGCGTGCGCACGGAACCGACTCACGTGGCGACCACGCCCTTCCTGTTCCTGACGGATGCCGACGACAGTGAGTCGCGTCTGCAGGGCTTGAACGTTGGCGCCGATCTCTACCTGACGAAGCCGTTTCGCCACGAAGAGGTCGTCGCGCAGGTGGGCGCCATGATCGACATGGCCAATCGCCTGCGGCAGCAGCGGGACGCGTTCTCCTCTGAAGGTCCGGCCTCTTCCGTCGTTGGGGCTGCCTTTACGGGCGACGTTGCGCAGATGTCGATCGCCACCGTGCTCACCCTGCTTGAGCTTGAGCGCCGCAGTGGTCGACTCAAGGTGCGCGGTGAGGGCGGGCACGTCGCGCTACTGGAGCTGGCGGAGGGGCAATTCGCTTCCGGCCTGTTCGATGACCAGCCCTTGGCCCCGACGGATTTGTTGCGCGAGGTACTGCGCTGGAAAAAGGGCAGTTTCACCTTTCGCGGGACCCAGGCGGTCGCGACGGACACGGGCGAGCAGCAGAAAATCGGCGGGCTCTTGCTCGAAGCCATGCGACTCGAAGACGAGTCCCGGCGCTGAGCCCGGGTCGGGCCGTCTAGCGAAAACCGAGGCCGAGGCTAGCGCCGGCCTGCCAGGCGCTGCCGCCCGCGCTGATGGCCTCAGGCGCGCGCAGTTGGCGCTCCGGCAAGTAG
>JANNWK010000120.1:0-3126 GCA_031408355.1 Myxococcales bacterium | reverse complement strand
CCGGAGAAGATCTGCACCGAGGTGACGCGGCCGTAGTCGCACATCAGCGGCACGCCCAGCTCGGTCAGCGACCAGATGAAGATGATCGTGATTGACGCGAACAGGCTGGGCGCGGCCAGCGGCAGCGTGACGCGCATGAGTTTCCCAAAACCGCGCGCGCCCAGAGATTCGGCGGCTCGCTCCAGCTCCGGGTTCTGGCTCGCGAGCGCCGCTGAGAGATTGAAGTAGAGCACCGGGTAGAGGTGCAGGGCGGTCAGCAGGACGACGGCCCAGAACCGGCCTTCGCGGAGCCAATCGAACGGCTGCGCTGGGTCGGCCAGACCCAGCTGGCTCAGCAGCGCGTTCAACGCGCCGGTGGGTCCAAGGATGCGTTGGACGCCGAGCGCGCCGACGAAGGGCGGTACGAACAGGGGCAAGGGCACGAGCACGCCCAGCCAGCGTCGTCCCGGGAACTCGAACCTTTGAAAGAGGAGCGCCAGCGGGATGCCCAGCAGGGCGGCCACGAGCGTGCTCGCCAGCGCCACGAGTAAGGAATTCCTGAAGCCTTCTACGTAGACCGGGTTTTCGAACACGGCGACGACGTAGGCCAAGGTCAGCGTGCCGCGTTCATCGACGAACGCGCCGCGCACGCTCTCCAGCAGCGGCCAGACGAAGAACACTCCGAAAATGATCGCCACCACCGCGAAGACCGAGCTCGAAAATAGGCTCGAACGCTTCATTGCTGGCTCCGGGCAAGTCGCGCGACTTCTTGGTATTGCGCACGAAAGCCCAGAAATAGACGATTTTGGAGCTGACTTTCGGCCAGCGGATTGCCGAGCGCGAGGGTGCTTGCGACCTCGCTCTTCACGGTCGCGTACGAGACGGCCGAGACGTCGTCGAACAGGGCGCTGGCTCGCG
This sequence comes from Myxococcales bacterium, assembly GCA_031408355.1. Lineage (GTDB taxonomy): Bacteria > Myxococcota_A > Polyangia > Polyangiales > Polyangiaceae > PMG-095. The sequence continues at coordinate 2,229 of JANNWK010000120.1, read as the reverse complement.
GTGGAAAGCCGTGCTGCGAAAGTTCGCGCCAGGCCTCGTGGAGCTCGGGCTCACTGTCCACGCACATCACGCGGACCACGAAGGCCAGCGAACGAAAGAGCGGTCCCGTAAAGCGCCCCTGGTAGGTGAACGAGCCGGCTGTTTGGTACGGGTTCTCGAAGGCATCCGAGCTTTGCGCGCGGGCTTCGGGCGTGTAGAGCGCAGGTAGGATGGGGAGGCGGCGCAGCGCGTAGCGCTCGGGGCCGCCCGGAACGCCGCGGCGGTAGGCCCAAAGGGCTTGTCCGGTGGGGCTCAGCACGAACTCGATGAGCGCGCGACCGAGCTCGGGCGAAGGCGCGCCGCGCAGGAGCGCGATCGGATCACTGCCGACGGAGCTGCCCGCCTCGGGCAGAACGAAGCTGAGCCTTTCGACTTGGCCAGGTGCGGGGTCTTGGAAGCGCCCGTAAAAATCGATGCACATGCCCGCCGCCGCGTTGCCGGCCGCCACGTCGAGCGGGATCTTCAGCGCAGAATCCGTGAAATACCGAGAGTTGCCAGCGATTCGGCGGATCAACCGCAGCCCCGCTTCGAAGCCCTCGGCGAGCGCCGCGTCCTCCTCCGGGCTGCCGGGCGAAGGCGTCGACCGCCGCGCCACGGCCTCGCTCATGGCTTGCTGCAGGATCATCTCGAAGGCCTTGGTGGCCGAGCCGCTCTTGCTGGGATCGGCCAGCGCCACGTGTCCGGCTAAACGCGGATCGGCCAGATCGGCCCAGCGCTTGGGCGGCGTTTGGATCCCGAGCTGGGAAAGCGCCGCCTGGTTGTAGCAGATGCCAAAAGCCGACAGGCACGCGCCGATCCAGCGGCCCTGCTTGTCCCAATAGGGTTCACCTCCAACGCTCGCCGGGATGACTTGCTCGTTGAACAGCTCGGGGTGATTCGCGATGACGCCGGAGTCCACCAGGCGACCGGCGGCTGCATGCTGCGAAAAATCGAAGCTGCCGCCGCCGAACAGCACGTCCACCTTGACGCCCACGTTAGAGCTCAGAAATTCGCGCCGAGCACGGCTGGCCTCCCCGGGGCCCAGCGCGGATTGCTTGGGGTCTGCGAAGCCCGCGGCGACGCGTTCGTTGAACGGGCGCTTCAGCGTTCCTGACCAGTGCAGCTCGAACGCGGAGCGGAACTCCGCGCCGAGGTAACGCGAGATCTCAGAAGTGCCGCCCGGGCTGCGCCAATCGATACGCACCCGGCGGCCGTGCCGCTCCAGCATGTAGCGCCGAAAACCTCCGGAAAACTCGTGTCGAATCGCCTCATTGTGCGGGCTGAGCACGACGACCGTTTCGTCGCGACGGTCGGGCGAAAGCTCCGGTGGCCGAAGCGCGAACGGCACCGCGAGCAGGGCCGCGAGCCAGCCGAGCCCCAGGAACGCGGCCTTGGGCGTTGCGGCGCTCGGCCCGTGGCTCATGGTGGCGCGTTAGGCGGTAGCAGCACCACGTCCTCGGGGCTGATGCTCGCCCACAGCTCGGCGCCGACGTGCCGACTGCCTAGACGCGAGTTCAGCTCGTACGCTCGGAGCTTCAGGCCCCCGCTCGACAGCTCGTGCTCGCACAATTCGCCGAGGAAGCTGGTGCGCTCGAGTTTGACGCGAAATCCGCCGTGGTCCGGGGGGGCTTCGCTCAGGCGGACGCATTCGGGTCGAATCGAGAGCAGTCGCTGAGCCGAGGGCGCGAACCCGAGGCCTGGCCGCGCGAGCGCTTGAAGCTCAAGCTGGCCCGTGCGCAGGCTCACCGTCTCGGCGTCCGGGGAAACCACGACGCCTTCCAGCAGGTTCGTTTCGCCGAGGAATGTGGCCACGCTGCGCGAGGCGGGAGCTCGATACACTTCGAGCGGCGTCCCGACTTGTTCGAGCTTGCCGGCGCGCATCACCGCGATCCGGTCGGCGATGGCGAGCGCCTCCTTCTGGTCGTGCGTCACGTAGAGCGTCGTCAGCCCATGCTCCTTGCACACTCGCCGGATCTCCTCGCGCATGCTGTGCCGGAGCCCGGCGTCGAGGTTGGACAGCGGCTCGTCGAGTAAGAGACAGCGGGGCCGCGTCACGAGCGCTCGCGCGAGCGCGACGCGTTGCTGTTCGCCCCCCGACAATTGCTCGACGCGCCGCCCCGCAAAGCCCGCCATCCTCACGTCGGCGAGCGCCTGCTCAACGCGGCTCTCGATCTCGGGCTTCGGCCGCTTCTGTTCGCGCAGGCCAAAGGC
>JANNWK010000119.1:0-3678 GCA_031408355.1 Myxococcales bacterium | reverse complement strand
CGCCCGCCCCCGCCGCGCGGGTTCGCTCAGGCGCCTTGGGCGTCTAAACAGCGCGGCATACAGGCGGGAGCGCATCATCCTCAGAGCGTCGCGAACGTAAGGGGTTGCAGAATGGGGATGCTCACCTTGGTGACGAAGCGAAGCGTGCCGCGACCACGTCCGCTCCCGGAGCGCGCGCCACCGTTGAGCACCAGGATGATCCGAACTTGAAGCGGCAAGCGGTCCGGCTGGCCCGTGGACTGTCCAGTGTCCCAGGACTCCTGCCACTGGCCGGTCTGCGCGTCCAAGTACTGGAGGTCAAAGAGGTCGATGTCTGTCGCCAAGACCTCGACGCGCCCGCCCTTGTCCGGATCGAGATCGAGCTCGGTATCGATCCGACGCACAAGATCGAGCGTGCCTGGGCTATCCGGGTTGGCGGAACCGAAATATCCGAGTTCGCACTGGTCTGTGCTGTGCGAGTCACGGTCGAGCCGGCGATTCGCAAAGGCCGTAAAATCTAGGCGATCGGCCGAGGTCCCGCGTTCGCCCTTGAACAGCGTCTTCTGCACTAGCAAGGCCTGATTGAGCGGAGCGTGAGCGGAGAGGAAGGCGCTCTGCAGTTCGCGCGTGATCCGCGCCATCGCCAGGCGGCCCTCGCGGTGACGGTCTTGAAGCCGGGCCAGGCCATCCTTGCTCCGCTTCATGGCCGAGAAGGCGCCGAAGAGCAGCGCCGTTATCATGGTCAAGATGGCGATGGAGATCAGCACCTCGAGCAAGGTGAACCCAAGCTCACGTGCCCGGGCCTGCAGAGTTTTGGTCGTGAAATTCACGGCACCTTCCCGCCCGGCGGCGCCGGTACGCCCCCGTCCAACCCGAGCTGCTCAGCCGTGCCCAGCTCGCCCTCCTGGGGGCGGGTGACAAACTGAGTGACCTCGAGCTCGCGTTCGCGCTCGCCCTCTTTCCACAGCACCTTGACCGTGACGCGCCGTATGCTCGCCTCCAGCATGGGTTTGAGGCTCGGGTAGACGAGGCTCATCACCATGCCCTCCATGCCGGGCACGCCCGTGCTCCCGAGCTGCTCCATGACGGAAGCCGGAGTCGGGTTCTCTCCGAGTGAAGCGCCCTGAGTCGCCTGCACCTGAGACAGCGCGCTGAGCGGGCCCACACCCGCCGCGTCATCGCTGCCTGCGTCGGCCTCCGTCTCGCTGCTCTCCGGCAAGGGAGGCAGCTCGACGCGCTCGATCTTCCACGAGCAAGAGTAGCCGTCCTCGCCGTCGTCACAGCACTCGCCGTCGTCGTGCTCGTCGGTGAGCGCAAAACCCTTCTGGAGCAGCTCCAGCTCTACCTCGCTCATCTTGCAACGCAAGAGGTTACTGGCCGCTGTCAGGTGCGCGCCGCGCGTGGCGCTCGAGAAGAGCCCAGCCTGCGAGCTCAAGATGACGGTTAGACCCAGACCGAGGATCGAGACCGCGACCAGCACCTCGAGCAGCGTGAACGCGCGCAGCCGCCTGCGGCGCGCAAGCTGCCGTCTCGGCGAACACGAGGCAGCGGCCCTGAGCTTCATCGGTCCTCACGCTCACTGAACTCTTCGTCCGAGCCGCGCGGTTCCGGAAAATCCACGGCGCCCTTCTCCACCTTGGCCCGCCCTGTCAGCGGACTGAGCGCGACGCTGAGGGCCGTTTCCTTGTCCCCTGCCTTCTTCAGTTGGACCACGGCCCGCTCGGTCGTGCCGCCCGGCCAGAAGTAGATGTAGGCGCGCCCCTCCCGAATGGGCGCCTCGTCGTGTTCGGTCTGCACCTGCACAAGCACCACGCCATCCCCAAGCGCTCGACCGGTGGTCAGGCCCTCGATGGCGCCGCTCACCTTAGTCAATTTCGAAAAAGTGGGTCGGGCGGCGCGCGGGCCTTCCACGATTCGGTCGGCCTCGGCGCGCGCCTTCACCTCGGCGGAGCTTGCCGGCATCGCCCCGGCACTCGGATCCTCGCCCCTCTCCCGGAGCATCACGCTGCCGGAGGCCTCCTCCACGGAGAGCTGCTTCTTGTCGAAATCAAATACGAGCCGCGCGGGTCGACCGGTGGCGTTCGCCCGAGAAAGCCCAAAGCGCACGCTGCTCACCACCAAGGTCGCGGCCGACTTCACGCGGCTGCCGACCAGCATGTTGCGCCCGAACAGCATGCCCCCCGAGAGCAGCGCGATCAGCGCTATCGCGATAATGAGCTCCAACATCGTGAGTCCGCGCTGCGGCCTCCGTCGAACCGCGCTCAGGCGGGCGCGAACGGTTCGCGTTGAGCTAGGGTTGGAGGCCGGCATACCGCACGTATTCTGCCGCGTTGGCTACTCGGCGGGGGCCGCAGCGCCCTTCGGCACCGAGATGTCGTCTTTGGTGCCCTTTTTCTTGTCGGGCCCGTTCGAGGTAATGGTGACTTCGTCGTCGCTGCAGGTCAGCGCATAGGCCTGGTTCCACGGGTCATTCGTGTTCTGTCCGGTGTCCAGCTGCTTGTCCTGGATGAGCTGACTCACGGTCGGACAGCTCGTCTCGTTGTTCGCCGCCTGCCACTGCTGCACAGCCATGCGGATGGTCTGAGCGCCGGAAACGGCCGTCTTCTTCTGCGCGTCCTGGAAGCGGGGCAGAGCGAACACCGCCACGCCACCGGCAACCATCGCCAGGATCGCCACCACGATCAGTACCTCGAATAGCGTCACGCCGCGCTGAAGGCGGAGCCTGCGTAGGCGCGTTGTCAGTGCCTTTTTGGAACCAGCAGCTCTTACAGTCGTCATCATCCTTGCTCCTCGTGTCGTGTCATTGAATTCTGTCGAGTCCGCCGGGGACACCATCAGGCCCGCCGCTCTCGAGCACGTAGCTTTTCCCGACCTTTTCGGCCGGACAAATCAGCCGGAGCGGCTCGCCCCAGGCATCGCTGGGCGGCTCCTTGAAGCGCGCATAGGTCTGCACGTCACGCACAGCTGGCGGACAACCGCCGTCATGGTCAGCCATGTAGGCCTCGATGGCGGGACGCACCCCAAGCAGCGTCGCGCGCGTCCTTCGGACCCCCGCGGCGCGGTGCTCGCGGACCCCGATCAACACCAGAACCACGGCAATCGATAGCCCCAGCGCGATCGGTCGGATCCTTCCAAGCTCCATGAAACGCCGCAGTCCACCGCGGCCTTCCCACGGGAAGAGAATGCGACGATCCCTGGAGCGGCTGGAAGGCGCCATGCCTCACTCCACCAACTCGTTCATCTGCAGGAGCGGCATCAGGATAGCCATGGCGATAAAGCCCACCGCCCCACCCAGCGCTACGATCATGATCGGCTCAAGCAAGCTCGTGAGCGCCACCACGCGCACCTCAACGTCGGCCTCGTAGGCGCGACTCACGTTCTCCAGCATCGGTTCGAGCTGCCCGGACTTCTCACCGACCGCTATCATGTGCGTCATCATGGGCGGGAAGTGGCCGCTCCGCTTGAGCGGCACCGCTATGCTCTCGCCCTCGCGGATCGAGCCAATCGCTTCGCTCACCACCTGTTCGAGTCGGGCGTTCTCCAGGACATTCTTGCCAATCTCCATGGCCTGCAAGAGCTGCACGCCGCTGGCCAGGAGCGTCGCTAGCGTTCGCGAGAAGCGCGCGACCGCCACCAGCAGGTTCAGCCGACCAAAAATCGGTACCTTGAGCATAAACGTGTCCCACTTCAAGATGCCCG
>JANNWK010000118.1:0-2843 GCA_031408355.1 Myxococcales bacterium | reverse complement strand
GCAAGCCCTGACGAACGCAGCGAGCGCTTGGGTCAGAAAGGCGCCACCGTGTGGCTCACCGGTCTGCCTGCGTCGGGCAAGACAGCCATCGCGTTCGCCTTGGAGCGGCGCCTGTTCGACCAGAAGCGACTCGCCTGCGTCATCGATCCCGATGATGGCCTTTCGCTCGGGGTGCGGCCGGACGGTTCGAGCCCCGCGCAGACGCCAGAACTAGCCCGGCGCTGCACCGACGCCGGCATCATTCCGATTTTCGCGTACGCCTCGCCGCTGCTGGCGGATCGACTGACGATTCGCGACGCCGTCGGTCAAGAGCGTTTCGTCGAAATCCACGTCAAGACTCCGCTCGAAGTGCGCAAGCGCCGTGACCAACGCGGCGCGTACGGCCCCGGCCACCCACATCCAAGCGAAGAAGCCCCGAAGGCGGCCGACGCCGTGGTTTCGCTCGAATCCGGTGATCCAGAAGAGGCCGCACACACGATCATTCAGATCCTGGTAAAACGCGGGCTGCTGCCCTCAGCCTACGCCCTCTAACCCGCGGGTCGACGTTCAACCGTTGGAGCACGGAGTACCCTTGGCTTCCCCCCCGTTCCTGGTCGTGATGGCGCTTGAGATTGAGAGCCAGGGCTTGTTCGCCGAACGGGGGATCCCGGTGTTGTATACGGGCCTGGGGAAGGTCAACGCGGCCTACCGGCTCGCGCGCGCGCTGGTAGAGCACCGGGCGCTGAACGGTAGCGTGCCTCGCGTCATCAACTTCGGTACGGTGGGTAGCACCAAGCTTTCAGCCGGCAGCCTGGTCGGGTGTCGCAAGTTCGTGCAGCGCGATATGGACCTGTCGGGGCTCGGCTTTCAGCTGGGCGTAACGCCGTTCGAAGAGGCGCCGGCAACCCTGGAGTTCCCCTATCTGTTTCCAGAGCTGCCGGAGGCCGTTTGCGGCACGGGGGATCGCTTCGAGACCGGGAAGCCGCTCGTCGATTGCGACGTCGTCGACATGGAGGCCTACGCCCTAGCCAAGGTTTGCCACTTCGAGGGTGCCGTTCTGGGCGCCGTGAAGTTCGTCACCGACGGCGCCGACGGCAACGCTGGACTCGATTGGCAGGCCAACCTGCCGCGCGCTGCACGCGCTTTTATCGAGCACTACGCGGTCCTGCTGGAGCGCCGAACCCCAGCGTGAAGGCACGGCGAGAGGTAGCCTGGCTCAGCCTGGGCCTTGCCGTGGGCTGCGCCGCGCCGAGCCCAGAGTCGCCGCGCCCTGGCCTGAGTTCGGCCACGCCCGTCAGGCAGGTCTCGCAGGGCCCCACGGCTCTGCCTACTTTGACGAGCGGCGTGCCGCGCGCTCTTCCGAAAACCGAAGCGACCCTGCTCGTCACGGAGCCCGCGACGCTAAAGGCGCTCGAAGCGCGCGGGCTCCTTCTGGCCAACCTGCTCGGAAGCAAGCCATCGGCGCCCGCCGACAACAGCCAACTGAGCAAGCTGCCCGCTTTCAGTACGCTTGCCCGCGTGCTCACCCGGGAGGCGACGCGCGCGGCACGCGAAGACAAACTGGCCGGCGTCGACGTGGGTCGCTATGCGCACCGCCTGTTCGACGTTCGCTTCCTGTACTCGGCCAAGGCTCGCTTCGAACTCGTCGGAGTCGTCAATCGGCTGGACCGAGCGCCGTTCGCCTTGGGATCATGCGGGGAAACGCGGCTCATTTATCGGCTGTCGTACCAGCACGACCCTGAGCGCGCTTCCAGGCTACCTATGACATTGGGCGTCGAGCTCACGGTTCCAAAGCCCGCCGGTGGCTGCCGCGAAGTCGCCGAGCGCTGGCTCGAACCCCCGAACATGAGCGCCGAGCAGCGCGCCACCTGGCTCAGCTCCGAAGCGGGGCCGCTTTCGCCGGGCCGCGTAGCGTTGACGCCCGAGCTAGCGCGCGTTGTCGTCAACCTTCAGCTGGTGCGTTGGCCCTCGACCATGCGCCCCGACTTGGGGGGGCACGCCGAGTACGTGCTGCGTTCGTTCCGGCTCGACCAGCACGGCAGCCTGCAGTCAGAACGGCTTGAGAATACGCCGGATGCAGCGCTTGTGCTCGCCCGAGCAGAGCCACGTAAAGAGCTGCTGACCTGGCTGCGCAGCGATGGCACGAGCCAGGCCATCGCGACCGGCACAGCCCTGCTACCGGATAGCCTACTGGCAGAACGCAGCGTCTCCGTGACCCCTCGAGGGCTGGCGCGCCTAGCCAATCGCCCATTCTCGAGCGCGCTCACAACGCGCGACGTGACAGGGGTCGTCTGGCCCGCAGAGTCCAGCGTGCAGTCGCCGGAAGGCCTCCTGCGACGCCTGGACCAGCTCAGCTGCCCGGGTTGTCATCAGGCGCGCAGCGTGGCGGGCTTCCACTTGCTCGGCGAGGACGCGCCCGGCTCGGCGCCCGAAAACAGCCTAGCCAGCCCCATCTCGGCGCACGTCAGGGAAGATCTCCCCCGTCGCGCTCGCTTGGTGCGGCAGATCCTCGACGGCAGCACGCCCGACTTTGCGGCGCCGTTCCCCGAGCGCGCAGGCGCTGGAGCTGGCGGCTACGGCGCGCACTGCGGCCTCGGTCAAGATCCGACCTTCGCCGGCTGGACCTGCGGTAGCGGACTCATTTGCTCGCACATCGAGGCCGCGCCGACGGACTCGGTGGGGCAGTGCTTGCCAGCCGTCCATGGCGTGGGCGATGCCTGCGAGCGCGGCAGCGTGACGCCGAACCGCAACCGCCTCAAGGACCGCACCGGACGCGTCAGCGTGGAGGAGTGTGACGGCGCCGTATGCAACCGCAGCAGCGTCGGCTTCCCGGGCGGCATGTGCACGGCAGGCTGCGGCGCGGC
>JANNWK010000117.1:0-4978 GCA_031408355.1 Myxococcales bacterium | reverse complement strand
GCCCGGCAGTCATCGCCAACAAGGCCTCTGAGCTAGCCAAGGCCTATCTCGCGGCGCTAGCAGCCGTGAACGAGGCGAGCTGCCAAATACCCTGTCCCCTTGTCGCTTGCACGGACCCGAGCGGTGGCACCTGCCGGGGGGTCGGCGACGGTCAATGCGTGGCCGGCGGCAACTGAGCCGTCTGATGAAGCGGGACACGCGCCGGCACACACTCCCAGACCCAGCGCCGACCTATTTCAGTAGCACGCTGCGAACGACGAAATTTGACGCTTTGTCGTAAACGCGCACGGTGAGCAGCGCCGGCAGGGCCTTGACCATATTCTTCACGTCGGCGTCGAGCTCTTCACGCTGTTCGTCAAAGATGCCGTCGGCTGGGAAGAAGGGCACCCACTCATCGCTGCCCGCGAGAGCAATCTCGAGCCGAGCGATGGGCCCGACGCCATCCTGAGCGATGCCGCGGAGCCGGGTACCAGCGGCGACCAAGCCGTCGAGCGTGGGTGGGGTGTTGTCTACCAGAATGACGCCGCTCTCGCGTTCGTCACGGGTCGCTCGGTCTGGCGGGTTCGCCAGTTCGTCAGTCGCCACCACGCGCACGCGATAGCGCCCTTCTGGCAGGTCGGAGGTCTCCCAACTGTAGCTCTCCTTCGTCAGCTTCTCGTTCGGCTTCAGCACGTCGAACCAGTGGTTCGTGCCAAGCAGGCGATACTGTAGGCGGTAGCGCAGCTCGTCCTTGTCGGGGTTGTCGAGCTTCCACGACAACGCGACCGAACTCTCGGCGCGTTTGGAGACGGGGCCGCCCGACTGCTTGGGCGAATCGTCGCCGCTCTCGCCGTCCGACCCTCGGGCGTCCACGGTTGTCAGCACGGCGCGCAGATTGTCGGTCAGAAACGCAACCTCCACTCGATTGAGCACCGCCTTCGGATCCTTGGCGAAGCGGGCGCGCACCTGGAAATAGCGCCCCACGGGGCTGCTCACCAGCGCCGTCGCCGCTAGCGGATTGCTCCAGGCGCTCCAGCTATCGTCGGGCTCCTTGGTGTTGCCGGTCCGCGTCGAGAGCTCGAGGTTCCCGCTCGCGTCCCACGACAATTGCCCAAAGCGCGCGCGAATGCCGGCGTCCAGCACCTTGCTGGTCCACACCGCGTCAGCGCCACCAAGGCCCTTGATCGGATGCACCACCGCCGGATCGCTTGACACGACGTAGCGGTCCTTGCCGGCCAGGACAAGAGCGCCGATCTGCCGTTCCTCGGCGTCGGCTATCAACACCGAAGCGTGACCCGCGTCCACCGTGTAAACGCGCCCCTCCACGCCGGTGCCAACGTAGGGACGACCATCGTCGCCAAGGGCCAGGCTCGTGTAGTGCTCGTCAGTGTCGTCAAGTAACTGGTCCGGCGTGCCGTCGCTTGAAAAGGCGTAGAGGGTACCCTTGCCCTTGGTCTTCGTTCCCGTGGCGCTCGGTTGCGCGGAAGCCTCGCCAGCGCGCGGGCGAGAAGGCACGGACGCCGTCGTCTTGATGTCGTTGGCGATAGCGAAGACCTCCCCCTTGGCGTTCACGGCGATGGCCCGAACCTCCGTGCGACCAAAATCGAACAGCACACTGGCTCGCCCAGGCGCCGCCAGCTTGTACAGCTTGGCCTTGTCGCTGGTGCCCGCATACACGCTGCCATCCGGCGCGACCGCCACGCTCATTAGGTGCTGCTCAGGCGCGTCGAAATACACCTGCGCATCGCCCGCTTGATTGACTCGGAACAGCTTACCTTCGGGACCCGTAGCAGCATAGACCGCCTTGGCCTTCACATCGTAGGCCACGCTCCAGATGTGCTCGACCCCCTTCAGGGTCGCAAGCTCGGTCAGCTTGCCGTTCTCCCATTTCATCAGCTTGCCGTCAGGCAAGGTGCCGGCCACTACTGCCCCACCGAAGGCTTGCGCCAGTGAGGTGACGACCAGCGCCTTCGTCTCGGCGAGGACACTGACGGTGCCGCCAGCTAGCTTGAGTATCTTGCCCTCATTGCCGGTGCCGAGCAGCAGCGAACCGTCGGGCATCGGCAGCGCACTCCAAACGGCGGTTGCCTGAGTGGCGGGCACGGCGCCGAGACTGAAGCCGGCCCGCACGTGACCCGCCGAGTCGAGCGCGACACCCTTCAGATCCCCACCCTTGAACTCCGAGGCTTCGTCGAGCACGAAATGGCGTGTACCCACAGCCCCCGCTTGGGTGGTGGGCAGAAGGAGCAGGGCAGCTAACAGATAACGGACGCTCTTTTGCATGGCTCGTCTTGTTGACGCGAGAAAACCCCAAGGACCTTAGCTCAACGCAGCACGGGGCGAATGCTGACGCTGACGCGATCGCGGCCGACCACGAACTTTCCGATTGGCGCAACCTCGCGCACCGTGCTGAGAACTGTGTCGGGACCGATCGACGACGTCGTGGGACGGATCGCGTCGAGCGCTCCGGGCGGCAGGTTCTTCGCGACCCGACCCCGAAACGCAACGCCGGCCCCACCGCTACCGAAGCTCACCACCAGCGACTTGGGCGGATAGCTAGGCTGGGCGAGGTTGCCGACCAGCTCAGCCAACGAGTCCGGGGCGGCCACCTCGCGTTCTTCCAGATAGCCGGGAGCGATCTCAAGCGAAACCGTCTGGCCCGCGAGGTACACGGGAAGCGGAACGCTGATCACGCGCGTGAGTTCAGGACCTGAATAGGGCACTAGCGTAACCCGAACGCGTGCCGGCTTGCCGGCCTCGATCTCCGGCTCCAGCACCTCGGCGCCCCGCAGCCGCAAAATATCGCGTGCGTAGTGGAGCTCCACCCGGACCTCCACCCCTTCCACGAACGCCGGCTGCCAGGGATTATTGAGCACCGCTCCCACGGCCCGCACCAAGTTCGTGCGCGCAAACTCGCCAGCTTCGGGTGTGCCACCAATCGCCACCCCGAAATCCTCGAACTCGATCTCCCCAAAACCCTGGATGCGCAACTTGCTCCTGGCTATCCAGCTCACGTCCTGGCGCTCGTTGGCCACGGCTTGCAGGGCACTACCCACCGCGACCGCCATGAACGAGGGGGTCATAAACTTCTCGTGAGCGATCTCGAAGTTCCAATTGGAGCTGGGCAGCCCTGGCATCCCCGTGATGGCCACCTTTACCGGCACAACGGGCGCCTTCGCTGAGTGGGAGATGACGATCGAAGCTTGGCGATCCTGAACCAGCGCGCCCACCTCTCGGACCGGCATGCCGATCTTGAAGCTCCGCTGATCACTGGCCAGAAACCAGAGCACTTTCCCAATGGCAGTCGGCAGCGCGGTGACGCCCGCCTCCATCATGGGGTGACCGAACGCGACCAGCTTGTCGCCCTCGACCCGGGTCACTGTGCCGAGCCCGGTCGCGCTCATGTCGCCACGAATCAGCTGCACGCCGATGGCGCCGCCGTCCTCATACCGAGTCGGCGCGGACGGATCCGCTGCGCCTGAACCGCCCGCCTGCAGCGGCTCAATGCCGAGCGGAGACAACAGGTCACGCGCCAGGCCGATAGCCCCGCTCGTCATGCCCCCCACCAGCAGCGGAGTCGCCACAGGAGTAGCGACCGCGGAGGTCGTCGGCGCGCGAAGCCGCGAAAGCGCGCTGGCGTGGCTCGCCAGATCATAGTCGGCACCACGAAAGCGCGACCGATCGTTGTTCGCTTGAGCCCCAGACTGACCCTTGGGGCGCATGGTCAACGGCCAGCCGAAGATCTTGTCGGGCAGAGGTCTGACCAGATCTTGCAGCATGTTTTCGATCGGCGTCACACCCGCCACCGGTTCGGAACCGAAGCTCCAGCCGTAGGCGTAGGCGCCGATCATCTTGTTGTTCAAGTAGATCGGGCTGCCGCTCATGCCGGCCACCACTTTGGCCACCTCCAGGCGCGGGTGTTTCGTCTTGATAAGGATCAGATCCTGATGTGGTCTGAAATTCTTCAGGACGTCGATAACCTCGACGTCGAAGCGCTCGGGCCGTGTGCCTTCGAACACGGTCAGCCCATAGCCCTTCATGCCGCGCATGACCTGACTCACGGGCATCGTGTCCGTCCTCGAAGTGGCGCCACCAGCTTGGGCAGCCCTGAGGCCGAAGGGCAGCGGAGCCAGGAGTCCGAGGAGCGCCAGGGCGAGAAGGGGGGTGGAGGTCCGCAAGGGCTTGGAGTCTACAATGAAGGCCGGTGCCGGTGCAGGGTAGCGCTTTTTGGCCAGAAACACCGGCACGCCCGTTTCTTGCTACATCCCAGTACAGACGAGCGCGAGCCGGCCAGATGGACAAACCCCTCCAAGCCCCGAATGTTCCTGAAAAGCGATTATGTTCGCGGCTCCGTGGACTTCGTCCTGCTCGGCCTCATCTCCAGCGCCTTTGGGCTGTACGTGGTCGGCCATGTCATTCTTGTCATAGGCCTGCTCCGCCGACGGCCCTGGTGGCGCGGGCTCGTCGCGCTGGTGGTGCCGCCGCTCGCGCCCTTCTGGGGCTACGAGGCGGGTCTGCGCAGCGCGGTGCTGCTTTGGATCGTGTCGCTGGTGGTGTACGTGGCGAGCTTGACGGCCGCAGCTCTCTAGAGGTCCTCCCATGAGACGTTCAAGGCTGTTTGTCATGGGCGCGACCGCGCTGAGCTTCGGTTGGCTGCTAGCCGGAGGTTGTTCCGCCGCGGACGGCGACGGATTTCCCGCCAACGCCACGAACACCGGGGGCTCGATCAGCGACGCCCAGGGGGACGCCACCGTCGTGATGCCGGATGCCTCAAGCAATCTGGGTGGCGGCGCGAGTACGTTGAGCCCGCTCTGCGGAGCGGGTGATTGCGTTCCAGACGAAGGCCTGGCGTGCCTCGGGTACACGCCGCCGCCAGTTGCCGCCGGCGGGAGCGGCGGTGCAGGCTCCACCGAGGGCGGCGGTGCGGCCGGGGAAAGTGCGGTTGGCGGCACGAGCCCGCGAGACGAAGGCGTTGGCGGGCACGGCGGTGAAGTTGAGG
>JANNWK010000116.1:0-6502 GCA_031408355.1 Myxococcales bacterium | reverse complement strand
CCGAGTCGTTGCCGACCCAACACACGTCACCCTGCGAGCAAGCCGCATCGAGGGGGGAGCCACCGCTGTAGGTCTTGCACGGCATCTCGAAGCGCCAAGCCTGCCAGCCTGTCACGGCTTCCATCAGGTTCGGCGCGCTACCGCCACTGCCGCCGCTGCCGCCCGTTGCGACGCCGCTGCCGCCGCTGCCGCCCACAGGCGTCACGCCAGTGCCGGCCATGCCGCCCGTCGCGATCACGGCGCTGCCGGCCATACCGCCAGAAACCGTCACGCCAGAGCCGCCAGCAGGCGTGCCCATTCCACCTAGGCTCGTCGAGCTGCCGCCTCCCGAACCGCCCGAGTCCTCGATGATGTCCTCGCCTCCCGTGCAGCCCGCGGTCGGCAGAATTCCTCCGCCAAAGAGCACGCCAACCAGGGGGACCAGCGCAACGCGCACAACGGATTGAAGCTTGTTCTTAGGATTCATGTTTGCATTCCTTCGCTGCTCACCACTTGAAGGTGGCGCCGCCGTTCAAAAAGTTGATCCCCTGGCTGTTCTCGTAAACCCACGTGTAGTCCGCCCGGAAGTATTCGACCCCGAACGTGATGGCTTCCCAGCGATGAAATACGCCGGTGGAGATGCCGCGCTGCGTTTTGATGATGTTGGCGCGAGCGGCAGGCGGCTCCGGCTTCTTGTCGACATCCGTTTCGCGCACACGATTCACGCCCGCGCCCAAGGAGATGTCCGTCTGCCCGAACGTCGCCATGAGCTGGACGTAGTAGCCGTCGAACGTCCTCAGATCCTGGCTCTCGTCGGCCGGGTACTGCGTCGTCTCGATCGGATAGTTGATGCCGAGGCCCTTGCCGAAGAACCCCGCCACACCGGCGCGAATTGGGCCGGCACCACCGCGAACACCGTAGGCGACGCCATACGGATCGGCGGACTTGAGCGAAATGGGCGTCCGCGGATCGTCGTTGGACTGCACCATGCGCTGCCAGGTGCCGCTGATCCAGGCCTTCGCCATCGCTGGGTCATCATCGGTTTGGTACTGGTAGGCGACTTCGCCTTCAACGCGCGGGTACGGGGTCCGTTCGTATTCGTGAACATTCAGGGTCACCGGGTCGAAGATGCCCCCCTCGAAACGGAAGCCGCCGAGCCCGTCAGGGGTGTTGTAGCGAATGCTGGGCGTGAAGCCTGGGTACTGCACGCCGAAGCCCACGTGACCGCACGCAGGACCGAAGTTTGCCACGTCGCAGGGGTAGCCCACGCCGTTGCCATGCGCGTACATCGCATTCAGCTCGATATTGCCGCGCGAGAACAAGCCCAGCGTGCGGCCCCCCATCACACCACCCCAGGGGCCTTCGATCTTGAGGTAGGCCTCGCGTCCGTCGACCTGGTTGGTGCCAGCGCCGATGGTGCGGCGCTGCTCGATGTTCCACCAGAGGGCCAGGCGACCCTTGATGGCTACGGTCTCAGTGACTTGCTTCTTGATGTTGAAGCCGAGCACCGTGCCCACGAAGCCGCTGCGAATACGCGACGACTCGATCTTGTTGTCGTTGTCGAGCGGATGCTCCACGCCAGCGCCGGGAGCTGGGTTGGCCGGCGTGGTGTCAAGCGGGCGCCCCTCGCCGTAGGTGTAGCTATAGAAAGCATTGATCCGCCCATCGGTCGCCAACGACCAGCCGCCCTTGTCCGCCAGCATAATCTCGGCGTCGGCCGGTCTGCTCCATGCGGCGGTCAGCACCAGGAGGGCGCCCGAAATGACCCGACTTGTCTGCTTTGACATGCGTTTTGTTGCGACCTGCTGGCGGAGAATTTTCATCGGGGGAGGGGTGCTTGCCGGCCGACCTGAAGCCGGCGCGGACCGAGCGGACGTCGGACGTCTTCTGACGCTGGTCAAAAGGGTCTGGAGAGGGTCTCGCCTGCTGGCCATTTCGGTCCAAATACCGATAGGCCCCGGCTACGGCTCCGGTCCGACACCCACGCCGAGAGCCCAACAGTCCCCAAAATCCGCTAGCTGCCGACTTTTCTCGGCCGCGACCCGTCCCGTCGCCCCGTCAGCGCGCCGGAGCCCCGCCGTACATGGGCATCTGCCCGCCACCCGCCGGAACAGCACCATAGAGAGGGGCCGGTCCGCCGGAGCCGCCCAGGCTGATGTCGCCGCCGCTGCCGTTGCCGGCCGCCGGAGCACCGTAAACCGGGCCAATGGTCGAGCCGCCCATCGCTGGGGTGCCGGCGCTCGACGCGCCCGCCTTGCCGGCCGCGCTCGCGCCGCCCGAACCGCCGTCGCCCTCTTTGCCGTCGTCCGACTCGCCGCCGCAGGCCGAAAGCGCCGCGGCGCCGGCAAGCGTGGCCCCAAACGCGAAGGTGGCGGCACGCCCCAGTCGGCCGCGTGGCAACACGGGCGCTGCGAGGTCACTGAAGGAAAGCTCCGCCTGGCAGAACGGGCACGCCGACTCCGTGTGGCGGACGTGACGGCTGCAACCAGGACAGGGGACGAGGTGGTTCATGGCAGTATTTCCTCCCGAAGCTCGAACTTACCATAGTCGAACGGGGCGCCCGGGGCCACCTCGATGCGGGAGACGTGCTCGCGCTTGCCGGCGCGCTCCATCTCGAGGGCGCGGTGGTGGCAATACGGATTGTTTCCAGCGCGGCCGAAGAACACGAAGCTGGTCCAGGTGCAGCCTGCGCGGCATTCGTCGGCGTAGTAGCAGGTGCGACAATAGCCCCAAAGGTCCTCCACGGTGCGGTCGCGCGTGTAGCGGAGTGGGCTGGCGCGCTCCCAAATGTCCTTGAGCGAGGCGTCCCGGATGTTGCCGCCCGTCCAGGCTTCGGTCGGCAGGGACGGGCAGCCCTTGATGGCGCCGTCCGCCTCGATCCCCAGCGTGGAGCGGCCGGCGCCGCACGAGGCCATGTGGCCTCGAGGCATGTTGCCCTTGAGCACCGATTCGTACGGACCGAAGTAGCCGATGTTGTTGCCGGGCCAGATGCGGACCTTGAGCTCGTCCGCGCGCGCCTTCAGCTTGCCCAGGAGCGGAAACAACTCCAGCAAGTCATAGGGCTGCAGCAGCACGTCCGGCTCGTCCGCGGCTCGCCCCATCGGCACGGTGAGCTGAAGCTGCCAGCTGTGACCCCCATGCGCGGCGAGCGCCTCCAGCAAGTCTGGCAGCTCCGGCATACTGAGGCGGTTGATCTGCGTGTTGGTCGCCACGCGCACGCCGGCCGTTCGGAAATGGTCCATGGCCTCGAAGGCCGCGCGGTACGAACCCTTCACGCCGCGCAAGCGATCGTGAGTGGCCTCGTTGCCATCGATGGAGACGCTCACGCTTTCGAGGCCCGCTTCCTTGGCGGCGCGCGCGCGCTCGGGCGTGATGCCGCGCCCGCCCGTCGTCATGGTCGCCGACATGCCATGACGCCGGATCTCGCGCAGGATGTCGGTCCAGTCCTCGCGCAAGTAGGCTTCGCCGCCGATCAGCGTGACCTCCATCACGCCGAGTTCGGCCATTTGCCGCACGAGGTCCAGACACTCCGCGGTGCTGAGCTCGTCGGGACGGGCATTGCCCGCGCGCGAGCCGCAGTGTCGGCACGCCAAGTCACACTGCAGCGTGATCTCCCAAACCGCGTAGTTGGGCCGAGCCTGCGTGTCTTGAGGGCGTACGGTCTCCGCGAGTGGCAAGCGGCGCCGAGCCGACGGCGCCTCGGGAGCTATCGGCAGATTGCGCGGACGAGCGCGAGCGAGCTCCGCCTGGCGCTGCTCGGGAGTGAACGGGTCCGGACCGCGAGCCATGGACCTGAGGGTACACGAAGCACGAGCCTCAACGGGGCTTCATGCTGAGCGCCCGGTGGGCCACAAGCGCCGGATCGCTCAGGGTCGCCAGTTGCTGGGGCCGATAGCCCGTGCCGATGGCGCCCACGACCACGTTTCGTCCGTCTACCTCGAAGCGCACGCGGAAATCCTTGAGCGCGAGGCAAGATCCGTCGGCCTCCTTGCGTATGCGCCGGTACGGGTGCGGCTCGGGCCCCAGCTCCAGCACCTGGCGGATAGCGGGCTCAAGCTCGATCCCGAAGCCGCGCAGGAGCTCAAGCTCCACCACAGCCCTCTCAGCAAACTCCACGCTGAAGGCCGCCACAGGGTCACGGGCAAGGTCCGGCGAGGCGCCGTCATCGAGCCAGCCATGGCCGGCCTCCGCGCGCGAATCGGCGTAAGGCAGGTAGGGCTTGATGTCGAGCAGCGGTGTGCCGTCGAGCAAGTCCAGGCCATTCACGTGCAGCACGAGCCCCTGAACGGAGCTTAGCTCAACCAAGCTCATGCCGATCGGGTTCGGGCGGTGCGGCGAACGCGTCGCAAACACGCCGCGCCGCTTGTCACTGCGGGGCGGCAGCACTTTGGAGCGATGGTGGCCGTGCGCTTGATGAAACCAGAACAGCAGCCAGATGAAGCGAAAGCTCGCTAGATCTTCGAGCGCGTGCTCAAAGCCGCGCCCGGCAAAGAGCTCCACCGTGCCCGATGCCGCCTGCGCGACGCTCGGCTGGCGCGGCGCCTGCATCTTCTCTGAGAACGGCGAGTGCACCACGCCGATCGGCGTAAGCTCCAAGCGCTGCTCAGCGCTGGTCATGGGCGGGGGGCGGGACTGATGAGCTGGACCGGCGCAGGTTGATTCTGGACCGGCAAGGGCTCGCCGGAAAGTGGCGCCAAGAGCGCGTACACGATGCCCACCACGGCCAGCATCAGCAGACTCGTGATGAGGTACGTATTGACCGGCGGATGCCGGCTCGTCGACCACTCGTCGGCGTAAAACTTCCCGCGACTGCGCTCGCGGAGCTTGCGCTGAAAACCCGAGAGCAAGTCGGGCGGCGGCGCATCGGCGCCCTTCAGGGCCGAACGCAGGGCGCCTTCGAGCTCTTCGTTCTCGTCTGCTTCGCTCATTTAGGCCTGTCTCCCATCCTGCGCTCCACGGCCGCTTTCAGCATGCCGCGCGCGCGGTGTAGCCGGCTCTTCACGGTGCCATCCGGCAGCCCCGTGACCTCGCACAGCTCTTCGTAGGTCAAGTCCTCAACATCGCGCAGGATCAGCACCTCGCGAAAATCCGGCTCCAGCTCCACGATGCACTCTTGCACCACACGCTCAAGCTGAAGCCCTTCCACCATTTGGTCCGGCCGATGAATGTCGCCTGAGGTGACCCCGCTGCCCGACGTCATGGGCGAGCGCTCCGCCAGCGCTTCGTACTCGTCCTGCGCCTCGCTGTGTCGGCGCTTCAGGTACTTGACCCGATTTTTGCACAGGTTGACGGCGATGCGATAAATCCAGGTGCTGAGCTTGGCGTCGCCCCTGAAGTTGCCCACGGCCTTGAACACCTGGACAAACACCTCCTGGGCCATGTCCTCGGCTTCGTCGCGCCGGCCCAGCATTCGGAGCAGAATGCGGAAGACGCGGTCTTGGTAGAGCACGACCAGCTCGTTGAAGGCGCGTTCGTCGCGCAGCACGAGCCGCGCGATGAAGCGACTCTCCTCTTTGTCCTCTTGATCCATCGCCAGTGGGGAAGCGCGACCGTATCATCCCCGACAACCAAACGGCCGGCGGGTTCCAAGCCACCGAGAAACACCGAGCTCAAACGCCCCTGGGCCCGCCCTTCGCCCCAATTGACCCGCCCGCCGGCGTTTCCCTCACGCGCTGCCGGCGCGCTGCCAGGGCCCGCGAGACAAGCCGCTTGACGGGGCCCGGGAACATTGTACGGATGCGAGCGAATCCTCGTTTTCCGGTGTCGTCCAAGGGCAGGACAAGGGACTTTGAATCCCTGAATCGTGGTTCGAATCCATGCACCGGAACCAGCTCTCGCCCCGGGCTTTCGCGGGCTTGCTGGCGGGCGCGTGACTCAGGCTCGCGCGCCGAGCGCTTCGGTTTCCGAGTGCACCAGATCGACCACGAACTTCACGGCGTCGGGGTTCGTCTCCGGCAGGATGCCGTGACCGAGGTTGAAAATGTGGCCGGGCCGGCCGCCGGCGCGACGCAGCACGTCCTTAACGCGCAGGGTGAGCAGCTCGCGTGGGGCGTCGAGCAGTAGGTTGTCGAGGTTGCCCTGGACGGCGACGTCGTAGCCGAGCCGACTCCACGCTAGATCGAGCGGCGTGCGCCCATCGATGCCGATCACGCTGCCGCCGGCTTGCTTCTGGAGCTCCAGCAGCATGGCGGTGCCGGTGCCGAAATGGATCACCGGCACGCCTGTCTTTTCGACGTCGGCCAGAATATGGCGCACGTGGCGCTGAATGAACGTGCTGTAGTCGTCCGGCGAAAGCGCGCCGATCCACGAATCGAAGAGCTGAACGGCCTCGGCGCCCGCCTCCACCTGAGCGAGCAGGTAGCGGCGCACGACCTCCGACAACTTTTCCATCAGCGCGTGCCACATCGCCGGCTCGCGGTACATCATCCGCTTGGTGATGGCGTAGTCCTTGCTGCGCCCCCCTTCGATCAAATAACTGGCGAGGGTAAAGGGCGCGCCGGCGAAGCCAATCAGCGGCGTCTTG
>JANNWK010000115.1:0-2542 GCA_031408355.1 Myxococcales bacterium | reverse complement strand
GCCTACGCCCACTACGCGCCGCTGCTGCCGCCTTCGGCCGAGCTTGAAGCGGCCGTCGCCAACGTGCGGGCCGATATCTTCCAGCTCGATGAAGCCGTCTCGCACTTCCGCCGCGCGCTCGAGCTCAGGCCAGAGGCGGCTCAGCTCCACGCCGACTACGCCACAGCGCTGGTCGAGACAGGTGAGCTCCCGGCCGCGATAGCCGGCCTGCGCAGGGCTCTGGAGCTTGAGCCGGGTCACCGGCAGGCGCACGGCGCCCTCGTCTACTTGCTGGCTTTCGACGAGAGCTCGGACGCGGCCGCGATTGGCCTGGAAGCGCGGCGTTTCGCAGAGCGGCACGCGAGCGGCTTGCCACGAGCCAGTGCGCCCACGGGCACGAAGGACACGAGCCGACGGCTGCGCGTCGGCTACGTATCGGCCGATTTTCGGCTGCATCCAAGCGCGCTCTTCGTCCCGCCCGTGCTGCGCGAGCACGACCGCCAAGCCTTTGAAGTCTATTGCTACTCGAACGTGCGTCGCCCGGACGCCGTCACGGCGCAGCTGCGCGCGCTCAGCGATGAGTGGCGAGACATCTCCGCTCTTGAGGATGACGCCGTGGTGCGGCTCATTCAGCAGGACGGCATCGACGTGCTGGTGGATCTTTCCATGCACTGCGCCCACAATCGCAGCCTGGTTTTTGCGCGCAAGCCGGCGCCCGTTCAGCTCTGCTGGCTCGCGTACCCGGGCACCACGGGCCTGACTGAAATGGACTATCGCCTGACGGATCCGCAGCTGGATCCCAGCCCGCTCGACGAACCGCACTACAGCGAGCAGTCGTTCCGATTACCGGAAACGTTCTGGTGCTACGAACCGCTCTCCGCCGGGCCCGCCGTGAACGCTCTGCCGGCCCTGGAGGCGGGCTACGTCACGTTTGGGAGCCTCAACAGCTTCAAGAAGGTCAGCCAGGCCGCGCTTTGCCTGTGGGCGCGCGTCCTTCTTGCGGTACCGAACTCCAGATTGGTGATGGTGGCGCCGCCCGGGCAGGCGCGCGAACGGGTGTTTCAAGCCTTCCGAGAGCAGGGCATCGCGCTTTCGCGCTTGGAGTTCGTGGAGCACGCGCCGCGCGACCAGTACCTGGCCAGCTACCAGCGCATCGATTGTTGCCTCGACACGGCCCCCTATTGTGGGGGCACCGTGAGCCTCGACGCCTTCTGGATGGGCGTCCCGGTCATCACGCTCGTGGGGCGCACGGTCGTCGGGCGGAGCGGAGCCAGTATCGCCCACAACCTGGAGCTGCCCGAGCTGGTGGCGCGGACGCCCGAGCAGTACGTCGAACGGGCGGCGGCGCTGGCAGCGGAGCTCCCGCGCCTCGCAGCATTGCGCGCCGGCCTACGCCAGCGCATGCAGAGCTCGCCCTTGATGGACGCGCGCCGTTTCACGCGCCAACTTGAGGCGGCGTATCGCGAAATGTGGTCGCGCTTCTGCCAAGCCTAGCCGCATGCCGCTCAGGCGATTGGAGCAGGCGCTGGCGGCGCAGCCTGGCCGCGCGGCCAGCGACGTTTCAACCCCAGCCCAGCCGCGACCAAGAGCAGCACCAGGCACGCGCCCGCGCCGTAGCGCCAATCCCGGAAGGGCTTGCGCCACCAGTCGCCGCCCTGCGTCGTTTTTTCGAGCACGGCGAGGGCCTCTGGCTTCATGCCTCCCTTCTTCAGCACGCCGAGCATTCGCCGCGCCTCCGGGTAGTTCTTATTGAGAATCGCCAGAGTCCACTGATAAAATTGTGTCTTCTGGTCGTCCTTCACATGCTTGACGAGCACGCGCGTGCAGCGCTCGAGCCGCTTCACGTCGTCCAGCCGGACGCCCACCTCGCAAGCGAGTTGCTCGGCCAACACGCTGGCGTCGGGTTGAGCGTCCTTGCTGTCTCGCAGGTGCTGAATGGTCGCGTCAAGATCCGCCAGCTCGAGCGCGTCCAGCGGGGTGGGTTTGGCCAGCAGCAGGGCCCCGTAGTGTGAATAGTCGTCGAGATTCGTCCCCTCGCGGCCCACCGAAAGCGCGCAGAACTCCAGCGCCTTGTCGCGGTCCTTCATGGCCTCGTAGGAGCGGCACGCCTTGCGGAAACCCACGGCGACGTCGGGCACGGCCCGGGCCAGCGCGCGCCAGTACTTGACGGCTTTCTCTGGCTCATTGCGCTTGTCGGCGTAGGCTCCCTCCGACGCTAAGTCCTGCAGGTAGTAGCCGAACTGGAGCGGGTTCTTGTTGCGGGCCGACCCGTCGGGCACGGACGCTTCGGGATCGCCCGGGTTGATCGGAAAATCCGAGCTGAGCTGCCAGTGGAGATCCTTCGTGTCGGCGGGCGGCTTATCCGCGGAAAATTTCTCGATACTCGGCGCTGGCGCTGGCGCTGGCGACGGTTGAGCGACGGCAGGCTGTGCGTACACCAGGCCCAAAAAGCCCAGCAGCACCGCGTGAGCTACGTCGCGTGCGTGGCGCACGGCTGGGCGCATGCGGAGCCGCGTCAAGAGCGCGTGGCAAGCGGTGGCGGCACCGAGCAGCGCAAGCAGGG
>JANNWK010000114.1:0-6944 GCA_031408355.1 Myxococcales bacterium | reverse complement strand
CTTCCCATGGCGGAACGGGCGGTAGTGCGGCCGCGCTATTGGGAGGTGCTGGGCAAGCCACCGGAGGCGCCGGGCAAGCCAATGCTGGCTCGGGTGGCTTGGGCGCGCTGGCAGGGGCCGCCGGTGCTGCGGGCACGGCGGGCGCGGGAGGCTCGGGAGGGCAGCCCGCTGTCCTGCTGCTGCCGAAACGCGTCCTCCTCTATCACACGGCGGCCGTCGCATCGATCCCAGCGCAGCTCGTTGTCTACACCACCACCTTGGAAGGTTGGGGCTACGAGGTCGAAGTCAGCACGGCCGCCAGCTCATTCACCACCCAGAACCTGGAGCGGTTTGCCGCAGTGGCGATGATCAACCCTTGCTTTGAGCCTTTCGGCGCCGGCAACGCGGGCGTCGCCGAGACCGCGGCGCTGTCCGCGTTCGTCGACAACGGCGGTGGCCTCTTCGGCACGCACTGCGCCTCGGTCACCTTCCAGAGCGCGGAGCCACCTGCGACCTACAATGTGCTTATCGGCGGTCGTGGCGGAGGCGGTTACTTCAACGGCAAGAGCGCTTGCCGCACGACGGACGAGGCCCACCCGACCAGCGCCGGCCTGGCCGCAACGTTCGACTACAACGGGGACCTTGATAACGCCGACTTCGTGGCGCTGGACACGAAGGTGCTCGTGAGGTGCAAGTGGTCCGGTGGCGACCAGAAGGACGTGGCGGTGACCTGGTACCGCACGCAGGGTAAGGGGCGCGTGTTTTACACCAACTTCGCGAAAGAGGACGCCGACCTGAAGGACGCAGTCCTTGGCCCCAAGCACATTCTGCTGGGCTTCGGTTGGGTCCTCGGCCGCTAGCGGGACTTTCCGGGGCTGGATCGCTCACTGGTGGACGGAGGCGCGCTGGTCCCGGAAGCCCACAGCGCGCGGCGGAGGTTCTGCGGCGAGACGCCTTGCAGGTGTTTGACCAGCCGCGAGAAATGAGACGGATCGCCAAAGCCGCAGGCGTAGGCGATCTCCGCGACGGTGTGGCCCGTCTCGGCGAGCATCGCGATGCCCCGTTCAGCGCGGAGCCGCCAAAGGTAGCGCGCGGGTGTGACGCCGAGCTCCGCCCCAAAACGACTGATCAGAGTATTGCGCGAGACACCCGCGGCCCGGTGGGCCTGCTGCAGGCAGGTCTCCTCGGCCAGGTGTTGCTCCAGGTAGCGAACCGCCCTGGCCACGACGCCCTCGCCCTCCCGGTCAGCGCCTGCCGCAACGTACGCCGTCAGCAGGGTCAGGCCGATATGATCGACGACGCTCTGGGAGGCCGTCGAATCGGCGCGGTCGAGCGCCACGCCGGCTGCCAGCAACCGCGCCTGCACTTGATCGCAGAGCTGCAGTGCAGGCGCGGCTTCGAGCAATCGCGTAAGGGCGGGCGGCACGAGCGAGGGCGCGACCGAGCACCACGAGTGGTGCGTTTCTCGGGTGGTCGAAAACACGAAGTGTTCGGTCCTGCCCGGGCGAAATAGGCCGACCTGACCTGGCGCAATCCACTGCTCCCGTTCGTCCACCGCGGAGCAGAGCTCGCCAGAATGCAGAAACACCAGCTGCCAGTCACGCTGAACACGCGGGCCGCACTTGCCGCCCGGCTCGTACAATACTTCCCCGAAGCAGACCCACTCGGAGCGAACTCGCCTGTTTTCCCAAGCAATACGCTCCCCCCGTGTGCACTCCAGCCAATTGGGGGGCAGCGTGGGCTTCAGCTTGGCTGAGCGCCGCGTGTTTGCCATGGGTTCCCCTGCGTCACTCCTCGGCTACCAACACTGAAACCGAATAGCCCGGCATGGGGTAGTTGAAGCTATTGGTTGAGTCCGGCGGGAACGTGCCCACCAGGGCTGGCACAGGCTGACCTTCAGAAATGCGGTAGGCCGTCAGCTTGGCGAAGCTCACGGCATGGTCGATGTTGACGGTCGCATCAAGCGCTGTGGCCGAGCGATTGATCGCCACGAGCACCATGCGTGAATCGTTCCCGGCGTCCAGGCTGGCGTAGACCGAAGCGGCCTCGATGTCGCTGCTAGCGGCGAAAATCGAGGTGTCCCCGAAGGCGCTGCCAGTGCCGTCGTAATTTCTGAACAGCTGGAAGGCGCCGATCAGGAAGGGCGCATCCGGGATCGAGCTGCTGACGGCGGCAAATCCCAGGCCTTCCCGGCCGAAAATCCCGAGCGCGTCGGCCGCCGCGACAGCGCCGCTGATGTGACCCACTCCGCCGTAGTTCCACTCCGAGATCGAGACCTTCGTCCCAGGGTAGTGGTCGGCGACTTGGTCCCCGAGCCAGGTGAGGAGCTCGATAGGTTCGCCGCCTTTGAAAGTGGCAGTGAGCCAGCTGTCCTCGACGAAGCTTGGATCCCACAGTGAGCGTGGCGCCGCTACGCGTTTGGCGACGGCCTCTGCCGTCACCGACTCGCCGATGATTCTCACGCTCCCATCCGCATACAACTCCGGATACCAGTGAATATCGACGTAGTCGATCAGGCGCCGCGCGTCCGTCTGGCTCGCCGCCTTGAGCTCGGCTAGGTAGTAGGGGAGATACGGACCCTTGCTATCAAAGTCTGGCGACTCCTGAAAGTTGTGCGCGGCGAGAAATCCGTAGCCCACGAAACCGACCACCTCGGCGCCCGCAAAATTGTCTTTCACCATCTTGGCGTACTCAATGCTGAGGTTGGTAGCCTCGGCATAGGTGGGGGCGACCGGGCGGATCGCAGGGTGCGTGAACTTCCAGAGTTCGGGTTGATTGTCCAGCGCGAATAGCAGGTGGGCGTCCGTGTAGTTATCGCTCAGCAAGGCGACGAACTCGTCCTGATTGACGAAACCGTCGCCCAGATCCGGCGTTCCGGACAGCGCCGCGCCCTTGCGCGCTCGGTTCTGCTTGAACCGTGTGCTGAGGTAGTTGACGCTCTTTGTGACGTCTCCCGAACAGTCCGGCGGCGCGCTTCCCGCGGTCTTGTCGGCCGCCACGTGGTCCAGCATGGGCAGGGTCACCAGGGTTGCGGCCCCAGCAGCTTCCGCTTCGGTGATAGTAGCGGTCACAGCCCCGCCTGGCGCCGTACTCGCGGAGAGTGCGTCGTTGTTCTCGCTGCACCGCGCGCTGCCCGCATTCGAGGCGTTGTTCTCCCAATTGTAGCTACTCCAGGGCGCCGAGCCGCGTCGGCAGAGCGTGAAGCGCGCCTTCGGATCGCTGCAGTCCAGCTCTTCGACGTTGGCGCCGTAGATCAGCGGCGAGATAGCGTGCACGTCCTCAGCGCTGACGATAGTAAAAGTGACGGAAGTGGCTTCGGTTTCGGCGCCGCCCTCGCCCGCCGCGCCTTGGGGGGCTGTCCCGCCTTCGCCCGTGCCCGTGCCGCCAGTGGAGGGCACCTCGCCGCCTTGGCCTTCCGTCGGTTGGCCGCCGGCGTCTGTTCCACCGGCTGGGCTCTCTCCGCCGCCTGCCCCCGGCGCGCCCGCCTCGCCGGCTCCGCCGCCCGAGTTTTTCGGCCGGGCGTCGTCGCCTCCGCACGCGAAGACCCCGTAGCTCGTGACAATAAACCCCAGCAAGCGTGCTCGACTGCCCATGGGCGGCAGCATAGCCCTCGAGCGTGCGGGTGGCGATATCGCTCCTGCAAACCCTGAAAAGACGGGGGCGGAAGCCTATTTTTCCCGGCGCCTCAACGCTCGGCGCGAAATCTCGCCGGTTGGCCGGCGGCGTTTGCCCCCAAACCGCGGATTCGGAGACTCAGTCAGCAGTTGATGCAGAAACAGCCGATTCCGTTCTCGTCGCTACACGAGAAATTGCAAGCGTCCGTGCAGGCGCAAGTTGGCTTGCTCGCGCACTCCGGCGTGGTCTCCACACAATGAACGAACGAGCGTGAGTCCCCGTTCCTCACGCACACCATTCCGTCGGCGCAATCCTGACAGTCGGTCACTTCAGCGCACTCGCTTGCCCTCACGCAGGGGCCCCAGCAAGTTCCACGCACGCTTGGTACCTCTCCGGCGTCGCAGACCGGGGTGGCAGCCTTGCAAGTCACCAAAGCGCGATTGCAACTCACCTCGAAGACGCAGCGCTTGCCCACGCACGTCGCCGCAGCGCCCTCCCAACCCTGAGCCGAACAGGCGCTTTGGAAACAGGCCAGCTCGCATTGAGGCGGAGCGTCCGCGATGGCCCCGACACTGCAGCTGCAGCAATCGTCGAAGACGGCGCAGTCGTCGCTGCTGGTGCACTCCGGCGTCGTGCTGCCCGTGCCGCCGGTGGTGCTCGAGCCAGCGGTGGTGCTGGACCCGCCCATGGTGCTGGACCCGCCGGTGGTGCTAGAGCCGCCCTTCGACGCGCCTCCCACGGCGGCGCTGCCGCCTGCGGCTCCGCCGTGCGATGTAGCGCCCGTGCCCACGCCGCCTGCTCCGCTGCCGGCCTGTCCGGAACCACTCGTGAACGTGTTCCCACACGCTACGCCGAGAGGCAGGGTCAAGAAGCTGAGGGTCCGCCAAACGCTGCAGAGGGTCGGCATGTCCTGCAGCCTAGCAGCAAACTAGGGAGCGAACCTACCGGATGGTCCTAGCCCAACTAAGTGTCAAAGGAACTGTGGCGTTTGAAGCATCACGGAGACGACTTCGCGAATAGCGAGCGGGAACGACAGCTCGGCGCGGTTTGCCGCGTCCGACAGCACACGCGCCGACGCTATCACGGCGAGCGCCTCAGGCACGAGGGTGAGCTCCCAAGGCCCCCGCCCAGCTAGCCGCCGATATACGACATCTCGATCTTGCGCCTGGGGGCTGGCAGCAGACTTCGAGTCTCGGAGTAACGATCAGTGCGGGCGGTCCACATTTCGCGAACGAGCCCGGAGAGCTCCGTATCCGTCGCGCCAGCGCGGAGCGGCCCGCGCAGGTCGGTCCCGACGGTCGCGAACAGGCAGGTGAAGAACTGGCCATCCGCTGAGAGCCGCAGGCGCGTGCAGTCACCGCAGAAGGGTTGGCTCACGCTGGCGATAACGCCGATCTCGCCGCCTCCGTCGCGGTAGCGGTAGCGCGCGGCCACGTCCCCCGGCAGCGCGCGCGCCACAGGCTCCAGCGGCAGCTCGGCGTCGATACGCTCGACGATCTCGGCGGCGCTGACCACGTCTCTGCTGCGCCAACCATTGGTTGAGCCCACGTCCATGTACTCGATGAAGCGCAGCACAAGGCCCGAGCCGTGAAAGCGCCGGGCGAGCGGCAGGATCTCGCTCTCGTTCAGCCCGCGCTGAATCACGCTGTTGATCTTGAGGCTGGAGAAGCCGTTCGCCTCAGCGCTGGCCAGGCCCTCGAGGACGTTCGAAGGGGTGTAGTCGGCGTCCGTTAGCCTGCGAAAGATATCGGCATCCAGCGCGTCCAAGCTCACCGTCAGCCGGTCCAGGCCGGCTCGCGCTAGTGCCTCCGCGGCTTGTGGCAGCAAGACGCCGTTCGTGGTGAGGGCGACGGCTGCACGCGTCTGCTCCTTGAGTAGGCGCACCAACTCGCCAAGCCCTCGGCGCAGCAGGGGCTCCCCGCCGGTCAGCCGAACCTTGCGCAGGCCAAGTGGCTCAAGGATGCTCGCAACTCTCGCGATCTCTTCGAAAGTGAGCAGCTCGGCTTTCGGTAGGAACGAGTGCGCTTTGCCAAAGCGCTCGCGAGGCATGCAGTAGCGGCAGCGGAAGTTGCAGCGATCGGTCACGCTCACCCGCAGATCTCCGAGTGGCCGGCCGAGGGCGTCGCTCAGGGCTGAAGGGGAGGCAGGGGGGTTACTCATGGCCGCTCGAGTCACCGAATTAGCACGTAACGAACGACCTTGCCGCATGTGACCGGATCGTTTCGTGGACGTTCCGGTTTGGCTCTGCGTTTCGGACTTGTTTCGTGACTTTTCGAGCACGTTTCGCCGCGCGATCCAGTCCCGACCTGAGTCGAAATTTCGTAACGCCGATGGGTGATTTGGCGTTGACCGAAATGGGCGCGGGCGTCAAAACTCTAGTCTTCTAGATCGCATTGCACGCGCTCACGCAGGCAAGCGAGCTAGAGCCAACCAGTCGAGTCCTCGTGACTCGCGAGAAGAGCTAGCGATGAGTGGTGAACGACTGCTCGCCGAACGGCGTGTGCTGCTTTTGGGACCGTCCGACTTGGACGCGATGGCTCGGCACCTGCGTGAAGCGGGCGCCGAGGTGCAGCGCTTCGAGCTCACCGCGTCCGGTTCCACCCGCTCGCTCGAGTCGTGGCTCTCGGAGCTGATGGAGAGCGCCTTCGACGACGTGCTGTTCCTCACCGGCCAGGGCGTCCGGGTGCTCATCGAATTTGCTCGCCAGCGTGGGCGCGAGGACGAAGTGCTACATGCGCTGGGGCGCGCTCGACTCATGGCCTCCGGCCCGAAAACGCGGGCTGCGCTCGACGAAAGCGGCCTGCGGGCTGACGTCACGGGCGACGACCCGAACGGTCCCTCGTTGGTGGAGGTGCTGTCGGCCATGAACCTTTCGGGCCGAACGCTGGGTATCGCGGCGCTTACCTGTGGGTCGACCTTGAGCCTGGCCGCCAGTTCGCGTGGCGCCAGCGTCCGCTTGCTCGGCGGCGACGAGCCTCCGGACAGCCGACCACGGGCACTGCTGGCTCGCGTACTTGGTCGGGACTTCGACAGCATCGCGTTTTCCTCCTCGCGAGAGCTGGACAGTCTTTTCGAATCGGCCGGTCCGTCACCGCGTGTGAACCTCCCGCAGGCGCTGCGTCACAGCAACCCGGTCGCGCTCGGGCACGCGGTGGCGCGCGCTCTGGAAGAGCGAGGCGTGCCGCCCGCCAGCGTGGTTGAGCGCGCGAGCCTGGTGCGGCCGCGCGGTATCGATTTCAAGACAGTGTTTGGTGCTGGTTCCGGCAGAAATGGAGAGAGCATGCTGGGTTCGCGGGTCACTCCTGGTCAACGCGAGAGTCTGGTCGTTGTCGGCAACGGCATGGTTGGCT
>JANNWK010000113.1:0-6830 GCA_031408355.1 Myxococcales bacterium | reverse complement strand
CGCTCGGCACGCTGGGGCCGCTCCTGGCGCCCCTGCAGCCCTACGTGAAGGATATAAATCTGATTCTGAACGATGGCGGCGGCATCAACAACGGCGGAGGTCACCCGGCTTGGGGAAGGATGCTGACAGGGTTGGCGGAGGAAGATTCGGGACCCGCAGGCCCAGGCAACGGCGCTTCGATTGATCAATACCTGGGCAAGGTGATTGGTTCGGCCACGCGCTTTCCCTCGCTCGAGTTTGGCGCGGCGCTCGACTATGCGGACGGCGAGACGTTCTGTCGTCTGGTGTACGCGGACGGCAAGAAGTCGATGACCGCCGAGGGCGATCCCAAGAAGATGTTCGAGCGCTTGTACGGGATGCCGCCGTCTTCGGCCGAGCCCCAGAAGCCACTCGTTGGCCCCAAGGCGCTAGTCGATCGCCTCAGTTCCGAGCTGACCAGTCTACAGAGCCGGCTCAGCTCAGAAGAGCGCACGAAGCTCGACGTGCACCTGGCCGCGATTCGCGACCTCGAGAAACAGACCGCCGGCCTCGCTGCTCAGAGCTGCACGCGGCCGACGGCTCCCACCGTGCAATGTGGTTGCACCGGCAGTATGCGCGAGTACGAGTTCGTGCCCGAGCAGGTCAAGCAACAGATCGATCTGATGGTCAACGCGTTGGCCTGTGACATGACCCGCGTCGCCACGTTCCAGCTCGGTCAGGAGGGCGGCGGTTCCATGCGCTTCCCGTTCCTAGGCCTGAACGGCGAGGACGGTGGCGCCACCATGCATTTCTACTCGCACAACGATCGCGATGACGACTACGTGGACGGCGGGCCGATGTATAAGATCCACCTCTGGTTTGCCGAGCAATTTAGCTACTTGCTCAGTCGGCTCGCGGAGGTGATCGACAGCGACGGCAAGCGCCTCCTGGACAACACCTTGGTGCTTTGGTTAACCCCGATGGGCGAAGGCCGCGGGCACGACAGCGAGCGTTTGCCGTTGATCTCGGCCGGTAGTGCCGGGGGTGTGTTCCGAACCGGACAGTCGTTTGTGACCAAGGACCGCTTCATCAACGATCTTCATTCCACCATCACGCACGTGATGGGCGCACCGGTGCAGACCTACGGCGATCCGATGTTGAGTCAGGGACCCATCACGGAGCTTTTGACATGAGTGGGCGAGCGTTGTCCGCCTGGTTTGGCCTGAGCCTGCTTGGGGCTGCCCAGCTCGGCTGCACCGGCGACCTGACGGGGACGGGCGGCGCGCCCGGGGCGACCGGGCCGGGCGGTGGCGAGTCCAAGGTAGGGGACACGCCGGGCATCACGGTGAACGGCAAGGTTTGCAGCGAGGCGAAGCTTCTGCCGGCGCGGATCTGGCGTCTGACGAGCCAGCAGTACCTCCAAAGCGCGCGCGAGTTGCTGGCCCTCGAGGCCTTGCCGGAGATCGAGCTTGAGATTGAGCCGGTCGTGGATGGGTTCAAGAACAACGCCAACGCGCTCAGCGTCACGACGCGCGTTGCCGAGCAGCTTCAGAAAGCCGCGGCCAGCCTTTCAACCAGTGGCCTTCAGCAATTTGCGCGCTACTCGGGTTGCGCCGCGACGGCGTTTGCCGACGAGGCCTGCGTGAAGTCTTTCATCGCTGGTTTCGGTGCGCGTGCTTTCCGCAGGCCGCTCAAGGTTGACGAAGTGGCGGGCTACTTGACGGTGTACCAGGCCGGCGTTGCCGACGATGGCGGGGTGAATGGCGTACGGCTCGTCATCCAGACGCTGCTTCAGTCCCCCCATTTTCTGTATCGAACCGAGCTAGGCGACGAGACGCCGGCGCGCGCGGCTGGAGTGGTTGCCCTGAACGGGTTCGAGCTGGCTTCAGCCCTTTCGTTTTCGCTCTGGGGCTCGCCGCCGGACGATGCGCTGTTGGCCTCCGCGGCCAGTGGGAGTTTGGGGAGCTCTGCGGAGCTGGTGTCCCAAGCGCGCCGACTGCTGGCCGATCCACGCGCTCGGCCGGCCATGGCCAGCTTCGCTGCCCAATGGCTAGCGGTCCAAGAGCCGAACGCCTTGCTCCGCGATCCGCTCAAGTTTCCGGAGTTTGCGGGCGTGAAGGACGCCCTGTATCAGGAGTTTCAGCTGCTGGCGCAGGAGTCGCTCTTGGGCGCGGGGGCGACGCTCGGATCCGTCTTCTCGAGCGGACAATCCTTTCTGAGCAAGCCTTTGGCCGACTTTTATGGTGTTACCGGCAGCGCGCTCGACGCGACCTTCAAGTCCACGTCGCTCGCCGCCACGCCGCGCGCCGGCCTGCTCACCTCGGGCGCGCTCATCGCGTCATGGTCACGCGACGAGGACACGGCGCCGATGACGCGCGGCAAACACCTGCTACATCGGGTTCTGTGTCAGGAGCTGCCCCCGCCCCCCGCCGCGCTCGATGTGCCGGCTGTTCCGAAGCTCGAGAACGCCACCACCCGCGAGCGTTACGCCATCCACTCGCAGAACCCAGGCTGCGCGTCGTGTCACGACACGCTCGACTCGGTCGCGTTTGCGCTCGAAAACTTCGACTCTGTGGGACGCTACCGCACCACCGAGAACGGGAAGCCGATTGACGCGTCCGGCAGCATCTCCGGCACGAGCGACCTGGACGGGCCCTTCGCGGACGCCAAGGACCTGGCCGCAAGGCTGGCCGGATCCAAGGACGCGCGAGCCTGTTTCGCGCGGCAATACGTGCGCTTTGCCGGTGGCGCCGGCGAGCGCGGCGACAACGAGTGCTTGACCCAGGGCCTGGTGAGCGCGGCGGCGGCGAACGCGGATTCTCCGACGGCGCTCATGCTCGCCCTGGTTGAGTCGGAGTTTTTCAGGGCGCGTCAGGCTGAGTGAGGGTCGCCCCGCGCGGGCGCCTACCACGGCTTGAACAGCACCCCCGCGTCCAAGACGTGCTGAGTGAAGTTGCGGTCGTCGTAGTCGAGGGCGTGGGCGAGCCCGCCTCTGCCCTGCGCGATGTTCGAGCTGCTGATGAGCAGCGAGTAGCCGCCGACCAGCCAGAAGCGGCCTTTGGCGTCGAGCGCCCACTCGCTGCGCAGGTTCAACGTTCGGCGTAGATCGGCGCGTCGTCGGCGGTACGACGTCGTCTCCCCCAGGCCGGAAGGCCCCGGTCCCGCTGGGTTGAGCACGAGCACACTGTCCTCAAGGTAATGGCGATACTCGAGCTTGAGGCTGCCACTCAAGCTGAGGCGCCCCGTCGGCTCGAAGCTGGCGCCCAGTGAGCCTGCCAGGAAGCTGTAGCCGAGCGGAATACGATATAGTCCTCCGCCTCGGCAGGGGCCCTGACCGAACGGGAGGATGTTGGAACAGAGCGAGAAGTCTTCGGGCGTCGTGTACTGGGCCGTCACGCCCATGGCGTTCTGTCCGCCCCCGAGCTCAAGCCACGGAGTGGTCGAGCCAAGACGCGCGCTTTCTCGCAGCACAAGCTCGAGGCGGCGCCCATCCAGCGCGTTGCGCCCGTTCAGACCGTCCAACCGACGCGCGTCCGCGGTGAGCCGCGTCGACCAAATTCGGCTGTGCTCCGCCTCGAACTGGCCGGAAATCCCGGGAGCGAAGCTGAACAGTTGAAGCGTGCTCTGGCCTATCACCTGCGCGAGGGCTGAACCTGAGAGGCGCAGTCGAGTTCGGTAGCTCGGCGCAAAATACCAGGAGAGGCCCAGCTCGTGACTCTGCAGGCTGAGCTCGGCGACTTTGGGGTCGAGCAAGAGCAGCGCCGTCCCGGAGTAGTAGGAAGCCAGCGCCGTTCTGCGGCTGGTGCGTGCCAGCCAGTCGATGGTCAGCGACAGCCGCGACAGCCCACTGCTTTGAGGGCCCGCGCCCGTCACGCCGATGGCGTTGGCCGCTCCGGATTGCGCCGCGTTGGAATCGAAGCCGGCGGTCGCCTCGGCGCTCACGAATGTGCCGGGGGCGGGGATCGGGTAGAGGTCGTTGATGCGTTGCTCAAGCAGCGCGCGCAGCTTCGGGCTTCCTGCCCGCTTCCTCGCCTCGCCGTAGCTGGCCTCAGCGTTGGCGAAGTGGCCCGCGTGGGCCGCTACGTCGCCCAGGGCGACGCGCACGTCAACCGCAGCCGGGTCGAGCGCGAGGGCCGTTTCGTAGTGACGGCGTGCGTCCGCCCAGGCGCCACGCTGCTGGGCGGCTCGCCCCAGGCCGACGGCCCCGCGAAATCTGGCTAGTTTCTGCTGGTGCGCTAGCTCCAGGAGCGCCTGCTCGAGCTCAAGGCGTTTCTCGCGCGCTGCGGGAGCGTCGCTCGTGGCCCGAGCGAGATGTTGACGGGCCCGTTCGGGTGCGTTGGCCCGGAGCGCAGCGAGGCCGGCGTGTACTTGGCACAGGCTCAGGCTGGCGGGGTCGTGCCGGATGGACGCGACAAAGCGCTGCTCGGCATCGACGTAGTCCCCTGCCTCGAAGGCCGCCACGGCGGCGTTGAACGTCAGCGTCGCGCGTTCAGCGCTCGTCTCCGCTCGTTCGAGCGCACGGTCGAACGCCAACCGAGCCTTCAAGTACTCGCGCGCCCGAAAGTGAGTGAACGCTTGTTCGACACGCGCTGCGTAGTCGTCGAGAGCTGTTGACTCGGCGTGGGTGACCCCCGCTAGCAAAAGCACGGCGGCGACCAGCCAAAGGGTGCTGCGCTTCAACGCCCTGGACGCTCTCGCTCGGGTCGCCCGCCGGGAGGAGGCAGCGTCACCCGTTCGGCCCTGGGGGAGGCGCCCGGTCGCTCTGGGCGCTCGCTAGCCGGTGGAGCACGCTCCGGAAGGGGCGCCGTGGGCGTTCGACCCGCCAGTGGCAGGCGTGGCGCCGACAGCTCCGTGCCGGGCGTTTTCAGATCGCTCGTGATCTCGAGTCGGTCCAGACGGGGTCGCTCCCGCGAGACGCTTTCGGTCTTGGGGTCGACGGGCACAGGGCGCAAGGGCGGCGTCGGCGCCAGCCTTGGAGTGACTCGCGCCGGTGCCGATGGCGCGCGAGCCGGTACGGGTGGGACGGCGCGCTCCGGCACGGCAGCCGGCGCGGCCATCGGCATTGGTTTACTCGCCACGCTGGGAAGGGGCTCAGCTTGCACGGTCAGGGTCGAGCTTTTGGGCGAGGGTCGGAGCAGCAACGCAATGGCCGCGGCCACGCCCAGCGCCGCTAGCCCGCCCACCGCCAGGAGCCTCCGTCGGCCCATCGGGACCACACGCGGGCCAACCCACGGCTCCCGCGCCGCTGCCAGCAGGCTGACTCGCAGCCGCTCGTCGAAGCCCGACTTCGGTAGGGGGACCCGCAGCGCCGCTAGGCGCCTGAGCAGTTCGGCTTCAGTCAGCTCGCTCATCGTATCTTCTCTGGGTCAGACGAAGTTGTCCCCGAGCCAGTTCCAGGATCGGGCCAATGCGTGGGTCTTTCAGCCAAAAGAAGCCTGAGCTTGGAACGCCCGCGCGATAACCGCGAACGCACCGTGCCAACGGGGATGTGCTCAATGGCCGCTACCTGCTCGTAGCTCAAGCCCTCGATGTCGAAGAGCACGATCGCGACCCGAAATTCCGGTTCCAGCCCCTTCAACGCCAGCCACAGCGCCTCCACCTCGGATTTGTGGCTGAGCAGCGACGCCTGGCTCTCGCGCTCGTCCTCGAACACGTCGTCCAGGGCATCCTCTCTGCCACGGGCTTTGGCCAGTCTCCCGCGATAGTAGTCGTGGCACACGTTGCGCGTGACCGTGTAGAGCCACGTCGAAAGGCTGGAGCGTGCCTCGAAACTGGCAAAGCTGCGGAACGCCTTGAGGAGCGCCTCCTGCGCCAGGTCGTCGGCGTCATCGAAGCCTCGGGCAAAGGAGTAGGCGAAGCGACGCAGACTGCTCAGGTGGGGGCGGATCAACTCCTCGAAGGCGAGAGCGTCGCCCTGACGGGCTCGCTCAAGGAGCTCTTCGTAGGTAGCTGGCACAGCTAATTCTCGGCTGGGGCCGCGGGTTGAGCGTGGGCCAACGAGCGCCGAAGCGAAGCTAGCCCGCGCCTGAGGGTCGCTCAAACGCGGGCCAATTTCAGCCAAGTTTGCGGAGTGCCGCAACGTAGAACCCGGGATCAGCCGGCAGGCGGCTGATCGGCCGCGTGGCTACCGAGCGTCCAACCATCGCCGCGCACCTTGGCGCGGAAGTGCGCCACAAGTGCCGTCCGTTCCTCGTCGCTCAGCACGCCATCGCCGTCGCTGTCGAAGCTGGCGAGCTCCGCTTCCCGCTCTTGGTGGCGCGCCTCGTGGGCCGCCTCGCGCTCGGTGTCATCCAGCGCGCCATCTTGGTTGGCGTCGAACGCCGCTAAGACCGAGGCGCGCCGCGCCTCGAAACGCGCGCGAATGGCAGCATGGGCAGCTTCCCACTCGGCAGCGTCGAGCGCGCCACTCTGATCGGCGTCGAACTGAGCCGCGAGCAGCTGCGTGCGGTTCTCACAACGCGCTTCGAGGTCGCTCGTCAACGTGGCCTGCTCCCGTTCGCTCAGCCCATGTTGCTGATCGACGTCGTAGAGCCGTACCAAGCGCCGAACGGCGTGCCAGCGGGCACGTGGCCTGGGGGGGCCTGCACCTTCCG
The DNA here is from genome assembly GCA_031408355.1 of Myxococcales bacterium. GTDB lineage: Bacteria > Myxococcota_A > Polyangia > Polyangiales > Polyangiaceae > PMG-095. The sequence goes on along the minus strand of JANNWK010000113.1, from coordinate 279 downwards.
GGGCCGCCTCGGGACCGTCGCCTGGGGGCGGGCCGAAGCCGTCGGCGCGATGCGCACCGTGAGCTGGGCCAAACTCACCGCGCAGGGCAGGCAACTCGTCACCACTGAGGTCGCCGTCGCCGTCCCGATCGAACTTGCCGAGGAGATGATCGCGCAGCAGGCCCTTGAACACTCCCTCAATCTTCACGTTGTCAACAATGATCGGCGGCATCTTCGCGTTGGAGGGCTGCAGGCGGAACTTGCCGTTCTCGCGATACATGCGCTTCAGCGTCGCGCCGC
>JANNWK010000112.1:0-5236 GCA_031408355.1 Myxococcales bacterium | reverse complement strand
CTCGGTCGGGCGGAAGGCGCCGATCGCGTCGAAGTTCTCAAGCGTGAGTCCGAGCGGGTCCATCAGCTGGTGGCAGCCCGCGCAGGTCGGGTGCTCGCGGTGCGCGGCCAGCTTGTCGCGCTTCGTGAGGATCGAGCCAGGTGTCGGGTTCAAGATCGCCGATCGTTACCTCCCCGAGCAGATCGCGCAGCGAGTTGCGGAACTCTGAGTCGGTCAGGCGCTTGAACGAACGCTCCGCCGGCGCAAATTGCACGGTCGCGGCGGCGCCGACGCCCGACGCCTGGCCACCCGCGCCGCTCCCTGGCGCGCCCCCGGCGCCGAGTGGGCCTCCGCCACCGGTCATTTCGCCCCGGCAGGCGCAGGTGAGGAGCGCTGCGGCGGCCAGCAGGCGGGGAGCCGCTGGACCTGATCGACGGGGGCCGGGACATGTCGACATCGAGCATGAGTATCTTTGGGGGGAAAAATCGGATCAGCTCCCCGTGGAGCGTTGCCGGTCTTCCGCAGATCCTTCAGGATGGGCGCAGCCTGTGCTGACCCAATGCGCGCCTTGAAACGACCGGCGATGGCTTGGCTGCTGGTAAGCGCGGCGTTGCTGTTGTGCGCGGGCTGCGGGGACAACGACATTCGGGCGATCGAGAAGCTCGGACCGGCGGCGCTACCTGAGCTGCCGCCCGCGGTGCTGCCGGAGCCAGTCCTTCCGCTGGAGCGCGGCAGGGTGCAGGTGCGGGACGGCAACCTGTTCACGGACAAGGGCACTCGACTGCGGGGTGTGACGGTCGGCGTCGACCATTCGCCTGATTTCCCGTTCGACCAGGCCCTGTTCGACGAACTGGCCGGCACGGCTGGCCTCAACGCCCTGCACGTCTACCTCGAGAACTACCGAATTCCGACAGGCGCCCGCGTTGCCCAGGCCGACAGGCTGGTGGAGTTTACCGCGCTCGCCGGTATGTATTTGGTGATCGGCATCGGTGGTGGTGACGCCGGGGGAAGCTTCGATCTGGCGAACCTGCGCGCCTTCTGGGGCTTCTACGCGCCCCGCTACGGCCACCGCACGCACGTGCTGTTCGAGGTGCACAACCTCCCCGAGCCCGGCTGCGACATTCCGCGGAGGCCCGAAACGCTCGCGATGCAGCTCGAAGCCCACGACTTGATCCGCGCCGTTGCGCCGGACTCGCACCTCCTGCTTCTCAGCTATGTGGCGACGCCGGCGCCGGCCGCGCTCGCCAGCTCGCTCGACGCGCTGGGAACCTCGGTGGACTGGTCGAAGGCCTCGGTGGCCTTTCATAGCCGTCCCGATTGCGTCGCGTTGCTCGACCTGCCCCAGGTCCTCGAGGTCACGCGCAGTCGTCGCATCGCCGCTGTGAGCACGGAAGTGACCCTCGACGCGACCGCGGAAGAGACGAGCAGGCTCGAAGCAAGTCAGCTCGGTTGGTTCAATTTTCACTGGATCCAGCAGGATCAGGACCTCAGCGCCTTTAGGGAGTTCCACACGGCCGGCGGCGTGAGCTGGTGTCCGGATTTTGGCTCCTGGCCTGAGCCAGCCGGACTTTGCCGGGCTCCATGAAGCCTCGGGCTCTGTTGCGGGCACTGACGCTGGCTTTGGCCTGTTCGGGCGGAACAGCGCGCGCTCAACCGGTAGGCGCTGCCGCGCCGCACCAGCATGAACCGCCGACCCGGATCTTGCTGTTGGCCGGCGCAGGCGAGGAGCCGCTGCGCGCGCGTGTCGCCGCCGAGCTGAGGTCACTCGGCTTTGAGGTCGCAACAGCGGCCGCAGAAGCCGCCACGCCGCCGGCCCCTCAGCTCGAGGCGCGGGCGCGCGCACTTCGGGCAAGCGTCGCCGTGCAGGTGTCCACGAGCGGTAGCTGGCTAGAACTTTGGCTCGTCCATCCCGCGACGCACGAGCTCGTTTATCGTCGAATCGCCGCCGATCCCGATCCGGCCGTGGCCGCGTTTCGCTTGCTCGAAATCCTCCGCGGAAGTTTGATCGATCTGCAGGCCCTGGCGCCTCCCGTGGTGCCGACTGTTCGAGGAGAACCGCCGCGCGAGCGCGAGGCCCCAAGCCCCGAGCTCGCTGCTGGGCGCCGCCAACCGATTTCCCTCTTGCTGGGCTCGGCTGTCGCGCGGCCTGGCGGCGATGCGACGGCTTCTTGGTACGCGCTAGCGTCCCTGCGTCTCGGGTTGAATTCCCGGCTGTCGCTGAACGCCTTCGCGCTTGCGCCCGTCAGCCGCTCGACCATGGCCGGTCCGGAGGGTCACGCCCTGGTCACCACGGGCCTGCTTGGGGCAGGGCTCGGCTTTCAGCCGTTTCGGGAACGTCGCATCACACCCTCCGTGGGTGCGGGCGTGGCGGCTGTTGTCCTACACACGCGCGGCGTGCCCAATCCCGGGTTCTCCGGCACCACACAGCTGGATTTCGCCGCGTACCCGCACCTGCGCCTCGACGTATCGGCGGCGATAAGCCCGCTTGTCCGCTTCCGAGCCGAGCTTCTGGGCGGAACGCTGGCGCCGCGCCCCGTGCTGCTTTTCGTCGATCGGCGGGCGGGGGCCTGGGGGAACGCGCTGCTGCTGGCGGGGCTTGGGTTTGAGCTGGTTTTTCGCTGATCCCTTCTGGGCGGTCTGCGACACTGGAGAAAGCCAGTCGAGTTCCCTTTGAGTCTCACCCACCCCACTTCCGCGGCTCCAGCGTCCGGCCAGGGCGTCGTGCGCCGTTTCCCGGGCACGCCCACGGACGCGGCGCTGGTGGCTGCGCTCCAAGCTCGGCGGCCCGGCGCCTCGGCGATGCTGCTCGAACGCTATGGCTCGTACGTCGAGCGACTCATCGTCCGTGTGCTCGGGCTGGATGCAGAGGTGCCGGACCTGATCAACGAGGTCTTCGTGCGGGCCTTGGAACGCGTGGAGCAGATCAGGGAGCCAGCAGCGCTCAAGGGTTGGCTGGGGAGCGTGGCCATCTTTACGACCCGGGTGTTCATCCGGGATCGCCGTTCGCGCCGGCGCTTCCTCGGTTTCTTTGCTCCGGAAGATCTGCCCGACGTGCCAGCGCTGAGCACGCCCCCCGAGGTGAGTCAGGCGCTTTCGCGCACCTACCAAATCCTCGCCAAGCTGCCCGCCGACGAGCGAATCGCCTTCGCGCTTCGATTCGTGGACGGTATGGGGCTTGCTGAAGTAGCGACCATGACGAGCGTTTCTATCGGCACCGTCAAGCGTCGGGTTTCTCGCGCGCAAGCGCGCTTTGCCAGCGCGGCCAGCCGCGACCCAGTTTTGAAAGAACATTTCTCGAAGGACGAGCCATGGGGACAACTATGAGCGCGGAACACCTCTTTGAATCGCTGCGTGAAGAGCAAGACCAGGCGCGCGCGCGCCTTGACTACGTTGGCCTAGCGAGGGCTCGCGCCGCGGTGATCAAGCCGCGTCCTGCTCGAGTAAGTAGGCCGCTAGCCTTCGGTCTGGCCGGTGCGCTGGCGCTCGCGGCCGCTGTCGCGCTGCTCATGACTCGCGCGCCGACGGCGAGTGAAGGTCTCGCGTTCTCGGTCGGGGCCGCCGTCGAGCCGGGGCGGGTCGGTGCCTTCATGGTGGCACCCATGTCGGGCCAGCTTCCGCTGCGGTTTTCGGACGGGACGCTGGTAACGCTGGCGGAGGGAGCCGGCGCGCGAGTGCTCAGCGTCGACACGCACGGCGCACATATCGTGCTGGAGAAGGGCCGGGCCGTTGCCTCGGTCGTGCACCAGCCGCACAGCCAATGGCGCGTCGATGCGGGTCCCTTCGAGATTGCGGTCATCGGCACGCGCTTCGAAGTGAGCTGGGAGCCGAGCGAGCAGGCGATGTCACTGCAGCTCGCCGAAGGAGCCGTCATCGTCTCGGGAGCATTTCTGCGCGAGCCAATGCGCGTCACGGCCGGCCAAACCCTGCGCGCTTTCTGCAACGAGGCGCGCGCGGAGCTCGTCGACCAGGGCACGCGTCAGGAGCTAAAGCCGGGGGAAGCGGCGCGAGTCCCCGTTCCCGCTTCCGTCGTCGCCGAGGCGATCGCGTCTGCAGCGCCGACGGCTCCGCTGGGTGCGCGTCGCACGCCGGCCACGCTCTCCTGGCAGGATTTGGCGGCTGCCGGCAAGTACCGCGAAGCCCTTGCGCTGGTTGAACAGTCTGGCTTCGAGGCTGAGTGTCGCAGCGCTTCGGGTCAAGATCTGCTCGCTTTGGGGGACGCCGCCAGGTTGGTTGGGTCGGCGTCCCGTGCTCGTGAAGCCTACGCGGCCGCCCGCGGCAAGCTGCCGGGCGGCGGCCGCGCGAGCTACGGGCTTGGCCTCATCGCGTTTGATCAGCAGCGGGATTTCTCAGCGGCGGCACGCTGGTTCGAAACCTACCTTCAGCAGCAGCCAAGCGGCGGCCTGCGCGGCGAAGCTTCGGGTCGTCTCCTGGAGTCGCTCTCGCGCTCGGGCCAAACCGCCAAGGCTCGCCAGCACGCCGCGCACTACCTGGTCAGCTATCCTCGCGGCGCCCACGCGGAGTTGGCGCGCCAGCTCACGGCGCGGGCTCCGTAGGCGCCACCCTCAGCGACTCAAGAGGTAGTCAAGCCGCGTTTTCGTGTAATCGTCATTGCCAGCGCCGGCCAAGGAAGACTGAAAAACGGACTTGGGCGTCGCCGACAACTGAGCTTCGAACGTGACGTAGGCTTGTCCTGCGTAAAGCTTCTCCGTGGGGAGACCGACGTTGACGATGCGCTGCTCGAGCTTGGCACGCGCCTCCGGAATGACGCCCTGTGCCAAAAGCGCCTCTGCAGCGGCGATTTGCACGATGGCTTGTTCGTCTTCCAACGCCGCAATCAGCTCCTGCTTGGCCGGCGCCGCCTGTTCACCGAGGGAAGCAAGACCCACCGCAGCCCAGCAACGGACCATGGCATGGGGATCTTTGAGCGAGTCCTGCAGCATCTGCAGGTTGGCCGGGTCCTGCTCGGTCCCGGCGAACGCCAGGTCGATGAGCTTGTCCAATGGGTACTTGGCGGTGTCCATACGAGTTGCGTAGGTCAGGCTTTCATCCAGTGCTTCCGGAGCGAAAGCCGTGTCGCCGTGCGTTAACATCCATTCGCGAAGCATCCCATCCAGCTTGAGCGCGACGGCCCTCTCTGCGGGGCCTTCATGCAAACTGTTGATCTGGTGGGGGTCGTCTTCCAAGTTGTAAAGCTGGCGACCCGAGCGAGGCTGGAACCACATCGCTTGCACGTCGTCGAGCTGACCCGTGCGGTACA